>JADGBA010000009.1:0-11790 GCA_015231685.1 Candidatus Omnitrophota bacterium
GGAAAATTCAACCGCGGGCCGTATGGTGCAGCCTCAGACGCGACATTCGAGTACGACGTGGATGGCCAGGGAACCGGTTTTAATGCCGGTCTGCTCTACGAATTAACGGATGAGGACACGCTTGGGGTTTTTTATAGAAGTCAGGTTCGCGTCCATCTGAAGGGCACGATGTCGACTCATGATCTGGTGGGTAGCCAGAGGGCCTTGGGATTCCGAGGGGACGCGTCTCACATCACATCGGCGGATACGGATCTGGTTCTCCCCGCCAATGTTACCGTGGGGTGGGACCACCAGTTCAACGATCGCTTTGATGCGGAGCTTGATATCGGTTGGACGGGCTGGTCCGCTTACGACACCTTCGACACGGTTTTTGGGGACACCACCCGGACGCTGGCCGGATTCCAGCATCTGGATAAGGATTTTATCGATGTCTGGAGCATTCATGGCGGCGGGACCTACAGGATCAATGATGAATGGTCGCTGTTGGGGGGATACTTTTTTCAGCAGATGGCCGCCAATAAGAACAATTACACCAACGAAATTCCTGACGGACACCGGCATGGCATCAACCTCGGGTTTGAGTGGCGGCAAGACCGTTGGATTCTGGACTTTAATTATATGGCGGACTTTCTGTCCCCGGTGGACATCGAAAATACCTCCGGTGTATCGAACTCCACAGATATTGACGGACGGTATCACGGTTTTATTCAGTCCATCACAATGGGGTTGAGGATCGAGGTGTAGATGTATCACATTAAATCATCCATACGCATTGATGCCGAGACGGACGCGGTTGCGCGCGTGGTTCAGGATTTTGAGTCCTACCCCAAATTCATGAGCCGGGTCGCCCAAATTCGGACCCGCAGAAACGGGTGTGAGACCACTGAATCTGATTGGATCCTGGATGTGGAGGGCGCTGAAGTCAACTGGACCCAAACCGAACACATCAACGGAAAAGCGGGGCAAGTTCTGTTTAGAATGAAAAGCGGTGATTACCATGTGTACGAAGGGCAGTGGAAATGGCTCAAAGACACGCATAAGGGTGCGCGCTTGTACCTCAATTTTAAGATTGACTGGGGGCTTCCGAATCTTGGTGTGTTTCTCGAGCCCGAAATTCGTGCTCGGAGCCGAAAAATGATCCGTGGTTTTTTGATCGGAATCAAAGCGCAATGTGAAAAGGCTGCGGGATCACGCGAGTCCAAATGAAGCAGTTCGCCTTTGTGATTCATCCACTGGATCTCAACGGCGTCAGCGTCGCTTACCGAGAGCCTGGATTAACCAATATCAAGCCGAGTTTGCTGCATAAGGCGTTTGAATGGATGAAGCCGTATCCGTGCGCTGAAGTTACGGGTGTGGTTTCGAGGACGGGCGTGAAGATTTCCGGGCATTTGCTGTATTTGTCTCTCTTGCCCGAGCAGATCATTCGGATGGATCAAAAAACGGTGTTCAATAAACTGGTGGACACCTGCCGTTTGGCGGAGGATTTGGGGGCCGATATCCTGGGGTTGGGCGCTTATGCAGCCCAGATCGGAAAAAAGGGCGTGGAGGTATCCCGGAAGACCAGGATTCCCGTAACTACGGGAACGAATTATACGATCTATGTCGCTGTTTGGGGCCTCGAGAAGGCTTGTGAGATGTCGGGTTGTAAGCTGGACGGCAGGACGATCGCTGTAGTCGGAGCAACCGGCAAGATCGGTTCCGTGTGTGCCCGTATGCTGGCATCCAAGGCCGGGCGGATGATTCTCAGCGCAAGGAGCCGCTCCCGTCTTGAGCCTTTAAAAACAGAGCTGGAACAGACACATGGCATTACGGTGGAGATTGAAGCGGATGCCCGAAAAGCAATCATTGGGGCGGAGGTTTCCGTGATTTCGACCACCACGCCTGAGCCGCTGGTGGACTTGAAAGATCTGCCGTCAGGCGCGATCGTGTGCGATGTCTCGAGGCCGGCGAATGTTTCCAATCACGGGAATCTTCTGCGCGACGACGTGCTCGTCATGGATGGAGGGGTCGTCCGCCCGCCCGGAAAGGAGCTCAATTTAAATTTTTACATCGGATTGCCTCAAGGGGTGACATACGCTTGTATGGCGGAAACCATGTTGTTGGCTATGGAAGAACGTTATGAATCGTATTCTATAGGAGGCGATGTTTCTCTCCAGAAAGTCCGCGAAACGGGAGCTTGGGGACATAAGCACGGCTTTGAATTGGCGGAAATTATGAGCTTTGGCCGCACAATCCCCGCGGAGAGGGTTCGGCGGCTGTCAAAATCGTTCAGGGAAAAGCCCAAATGAGCTTCGGCGGCATGAACCTCTTTGTGTTGTCTTCGGCGTTCGGGGCGCTTATGGCTGTGGCCACAAGCGTCTTTTTGCTTGTCCGGGCCCCGTCAGATTCCGTCCGAAATTCCTATATCAGGGTCGTACTGTGTACCGGCGGATGGACCTCGTTCCCGTGGGTGGTATCGCTTGCGCCATCGCACGAATCGGCCCTGTGGCTTGCAAGGGGGCTGTACGTCAGCGCTCTTTTTGCCGGGCCCGCGTTTATGGAATTCAGTTTGAAGTTTGTATCGGCGGTTCGTGTGGAGTATCGCGCGCGGTGGTCGATCTGGATTTCGTATAGCGCGGGTTGTTTGATGATTCCGCTTGTTTTTAGGGAGGATTTTTTGACCGGAGTCAGCCGGTATCAACCCTATTTTTCTCTCCACGTGGGGCCGGCCTTCTGGTTTTTTGCAATTTTTTTTGCAGCCAACTGCATGAACGCGTTTGTTCAGCTCTTGAAGGTCTATCGGGTCACGTCAGGATTGCGCCGCGTACAGATCAAATACGTGTTTGTGGCTTACTTTTTTGCTTTTATTGCGGCGCTCATTCATTTTGCTTCATGTCTGGGCGTGCCGGAGGTATTTCCGCATGACATCCTGGTGGTGTTCTGCATGATTTTGATTGCGTATACGATTGTGCGGCATCAACTCATGGATATTGAGGTCGTCATTCGCCGGGCGACGGTATTTGCCGGGCTTTTTACTTTCGTCTATGGCGTGGTGGCGCTGTTTGTTCTCTTGGGCAGGAATTATTTTGAGGAGGTTCTTAGGTGGCCATCATGGGCGGCGATCATACCCACGATTTGTGTCATTACTTTGACCATACGACCGCTTGAGAGTTGGCTGATCCGGGTAACCGACCGGTTTCTTTTTCAAAAAAAGTATGATTACAAAGAACTTCTGAAGCTTTTCAACTCGGAGGTTCTCACGCTGCTGGATCTGAAGCAGATTGCGGAAAACACCGTTCAGTCATTGAGCCATATCGTTAAACTTGAATCCTGCGGGGTCGGGTTATTAGACGTGGAGCGACACGCGTATGATGTCGTTGCGACCATCGGCTTTCAGTGGAGGGGCGGGGCCATTCCCTACGATGATCCGCTGCTTGTGAGGCTCCGTCAGAACCGCGCTTACGAATTAAGGATCGGAACACATCCGCAGCAGCCTGAGACCGAAAGGATGCGGATGAGGTTTGCCGAGTTGAATGCCGATTTGGTGCTGGCGATCGTTTTTCATGGAGAGTTGATCGGCTTTATCAGTCTTGGATCCAAAAAATCCGGCGAGCCATACAACGCGGAGGATCTCGCGGTATTGAGTTCTCTGGCCCACGCCGAAGGTATCGCGATTTCCAATGCGCGTCTTTTTGCCCAGCTTGCCCAGACGCAGGCCGAGGCGGCTCAAAATGAAAAAATGGCTGTGATCGGAACGCTGGCCGCCGGAATCAACCATGAGATCTGTAACCCGCTGGGGATCATTCGCGGGCAATGCGAGGTTTTTTTGCTGAATTTTCAGGAAGGCATTTACGACCAGCTTTCGGACAAGGAAGTGATCGCGAACGCGGCGCGGGTCATGCAGAAGGTCATCAAAGAAACGGACCGCGCGACGGGGATCACCAAACGTCTTTCAACCTTTGCCAAGCCGCCGAAGTATTTCAAGGCGGATACTGTTGATCTCCGCAATGAAGTGGGTGAGGTTCTTGCCATCCTGGAACATGAGATGCGCGTTGAGAACATTCGTGTGGACAATATGCTGCCCGAGTCGTTCCCGAAGATCAAGGCGGACCGCAAGCAGGTTCAGGAAGTGATCTTTAACATTATCCGGAATGCCGCTCAGGCCATTGCGGATGAGGGCGAAATCCGCATCGAAGGTTCGCGTAACGGCACTCACGCCGAAATTCAGATCAGGGACAATGGACGGGGCATTCCGGCGGATAAAATTGACAAAATTTTCAACCCGTTCTTTACAACCAAAGAACCCGGCAAGGGGACGGGGCTTGGCCTCTTTATTGTCAAGCAGATCGTGGAACGTAACAAGGGGAGAATTACGGTGGAAAGCCGGGAAAACGAAGGCACGGTGTTTCGTCTCAAGTTTGAAATTGCGGAAATGGTCCCGGAGGCAGCGGTGCGCCATGACTAAACTCTTGACCATTGATGATGAAAAGGAGTTTACTGATTTCATACGAAGTTATTTTGAGTTGAGGGGATTCAGCGTATTTGTGGCGAATGACGGTGAAGAAGGGGTTCGGATCGCCGAAATTGAGCAACCGGAGGTGGCTCTGGTGGATTTGAAAATGCCCGGCAAGCATGGTGATGAGGTTCTTGAGGATATGTTGCGGATTTCGCCCAAGACGCGAACCATTATGATCACGGCTTCAGAAGGTTATGGTAACGCGCGTGAGCGCCTGATGGCCATGGGCGCGTTCGCCTGCTTTGACAAACCCCTTGTGTCAGTCAAGGATCTTGAAAACAAAATCAAAGAGGCCCTGCTTCATGAGTGAGACCCAAGCCCGGTATCGTTTGTTGGTGGTGGATGATGAGGTTGAGATATGCAATTTTGTTAAATCCTTTTTTGAGTGCAGGGGATTCCGCGTATTTCAGGCGTACGACGGGGACGATGCAGTTCTTCAGGCGACTCGCGAGAATCCTCATGTGGTTCTTTTGGACGTCCGAATGAAGCGGCCGGAAGAAGGCCTTGAGACGCTCCCCAGGATTGTGGAGGCGGTTAAAGGTGTCAAAGTGGTTTTGACAACCGCTGTTGATGATGACGAAAGCCGCGAACGGGCCCGCGCCCACGGGGCGGTTGATTATGTGACGAAACCCCTTGTGTTGGAAGATTTGGAGGCGATGGTCATGAAGCAGGTCAGGGGAGGCTGAGCATGGCGGCTTACGGGCGACTGGATCTTCATCAGGCGCTGATCAACGCGTCCAAAAGCATGATTCGGGTCAAGGATCCCATCATTCTTTTGAGGTTGATCACTCGTTTTATTGACCGGCAAATCGGCGCAACCCACGTGGCGGTGTTGCTCTACGATAAGACCAAGGACTCCTATGTGCTTATTGATTCCAAGGGGGAGGCCGGCCAGAAGATTCCTATCGGGTACGTGCGGGTAAAAACGGACAGCCCGATCATCAAGTATTTTCGTAACGGTAGCGGGCATCGGGGCAGTAAGTTTCACCGCAAGGAAGCGCTGGTGTACCAAGAACTCGATCACATCCAGAACTTTGAGATTCACGTCCACAAGCGGGAGGGGATGGCTGTGGCCTTCTCCCGGATGAAAGGGCAGATGGAAATGCTTCGGTCCGCCATCTGTGTTCCCAGCTACTTTAAGAGCCAGCTGGTTGCCGTGCTTATTCTTGGAGAGAAATTAAGCGGTCAGGTCTACGAGGATGAAGAGATCAGCGTCTTTACGAGTCTCGCAAATGATGTGGCTATGGCGGTCACCAACGCTGAGTTGATCAAGGATTTGAAAGATGCGTATGAGCGGGAACATGATCTGTTGATTGAGACCGCCAGCGCGCTGGCTTCGGCAATTGATGCGAGGGACAAATACACCAAGGGACATTCGGAGCGCGTGGCGCATTACACGACCGTCATCGCCGCGGAGCTCATCGAGCGCGGGATGATGCACCAGGGCAGAGAGTACCTGCAGGCGGCCTATCTGGCCGGGTTGATGCATGATGTCGGCAAAATAGGCATTAAAGACCAGATTCTCAATAAGCCCGATCTTTTGACGCGTGAAGAATACGAAGCAATGAAGAAGCACGTTGAAATCGGAGTGAGTATTTTGAGTCCGATTAAGGGGATGAAGGAAATTCTCGAGGGCGCCAAATATCATCATGAGCGCTGGGATGGAAAGGGATATCCTTATGGCTTATCCGAACAGGAGGCGCCGATCCTGGGAAGAATTATTGCCGTGGCTGATGCCTATGACACCATGGTGACCGAAAGGCCGTACCAGAAGTCCAGGACAGTCACCGGGGCCTTCGAAGAACTTCGCAAGTGTTCGGGGTCGCAGTTTGACCCAACGCTGGTGGAAGTGTTTTTTGACGCCTGGAATGAGGGGAAGTTGAAGAAGCGCATCGCCACATCAGTGGACTTCTTTTCGGAGGATGCTCGAGCGGCGGGCGGGGTTAAAACGAGCTTCAGCCCGAGGCCGTAACGACCAGAAACACCGCGTTGTCTGCGCCCGGGTTGACGAATTGATGCGTCCGCGCCGCGTTGAAGTAAAGACTCTCTCCTGTATTAATCCGGACTGCATTGCTATCGAAGACAATATCCAGCGCACCCTTCAGCGTATACACAAAGCGTTCCGATCCGGCATCAAAGGCGGTTGGCGGGGTTTTTTTGTTCCCCCGCAGGGTGATCCTTAAGGGAATCATTTTGCTTCCCGGGAGATCGGATGCGAGAAGTTCGGATCCGGAAGCCGTGGGGGCGTCAGGATCGGGGATGAAGTTATTTGATTTGGGCGATGCGCCACGGGGCGAACTCGAAAGAACAGATTCATAAAGATCCGGCAGACGGATGTTGAGCGCTTCCGCGATGCGGAAATGCGCGTCAACGGTTCCGGACATCCGGCCGCTTTCAATGCGGCTCAATGTGGCGACATCGATGCGGGTGATGCGGGAGACCTGAGCGATGGTCAGTCCCCGGCGTTTGCGAAGCATGCGAACAGCAGGGCCGACGGACGGGAATTTTTTCATGCCTGATTTTAGCAAATAATCAAATCTTTTTGGAGTTTCTGTTGATTGACCCGCCGAGGAGCATGTCCCGGCTCACCCATAGCGAGATCAAAATCAGGCATGCCCCGGGCCAAAAAGACAAGCTTTTCAATGATTCTCCAAAGAACAGGCAGGACACAGCCGCGGCCAGAGGAACCTTGAGGTTATTCATAGCGGATAGAACACCCGCGTTGACCCGCCGGGCGCCGAGATTCCACAAAAAGAAGCCTATCCCGCTCGGAATAAGCCCCAGATAAAGAAGGATCAGCCATTCACCGGAGGTTGGAGGCTGAATGGATTTGGGGCCGAGAAGGAGCATAAAGAATCCGGCCACCAGTACTGCTCCGGCGTAACAAATACAAAAAGCCGAATGATCTCTGCCCAGCTCGAACCGAGCAGCCACGCGCCGATAAAGGAGCTGGCCCGCCGCGAAGCAAATATTTGAGCACTGAACCAGCATAAAACCGCGCACAAAACCTTCCGGATTCGCCGGAAAGCCGCGGATCATTAGGGCGCCGAAGCAGGCGCCCAGGGCGCTCAGAAGGTATCGGGTAATCCATCGCTTCTCAATGACCGCATCCAAAAGCGCCACATAGAGAGGCGTCAGAACGGTGAAAATGGCAATTTCGTGAGCCTGCAAAAATTGATAGCTCAGGAGGTAGAACATGTACATCAGGCCGAATTGGATGCCTCCGATCACAAGTAATCGGGGGGCGGCTTTGAATGCGCCTGGTGAGGGTTTGAATGCCGGTAAGAAGAACAAAAATGCTAAAAAAAGCCGAATGAAGCCAACGACAAACGGGTCCATGCCGTCGAGGCCGTACTTGATAAAGCCGAAGGAAAAGGACCAGATTATGGATACCGAAACAAGATAAATCATCAGCATATGTTATCAGAAGACCGCAAAAGTTGCCCGTTCGGCACGGTCCGGACACAAACCCCGGCACACTTGTATTTTGGGTAGACGGCGGGTATACTTCAACTGCGGCTATATTCATTCTTACAAGAGTTGGCCGTTTTTTTTGCGCTTCTTAATCAAATGATTGAATTACTTTTGCGCAAAACAATTCCGACAGGAGCTTCGATGCGACCATTGACCCTGATTTCCATATTTCCCATCATTGTCTCGCTCCAGTTCGGCGGTTTGATGCTCGAGCGACACGCCGAGGTCAACCCGAATTCCATCCTCATATTTTTTCCATATCTAAAGGGCTATGAGTCGGTTCTGGATATCTCGAAGACGATGTATTCTGCGGCCGCAGCATATATGGGGTTTGAGTCCGAGGGAGGATTCCCGGGTGCGTCGGTGGCCCGCAGTCACAATTCGCCCAAAAGAGAGCTTCATGAGCCCAAAAACGACGGCGCCATAGCGGCGGAGGACTTATCAGAATTCAACCGGGTTGCGCCGGATGAGAGGTCTCGCGATATGGTTTTGGGGAGCGCTTCGGGAAGAGCGTCTTCTGATTCGGGCAAAGAGGATGACGTGATTATGGGAAGCGCCCCTTTCAACATCGAAATGACTCGCCCCGCAAAGGAGATGAGCATTAGTCTTGCAGGCGGAATGAAACCGAGCCCCACCTATATTCAGGCAGAGGACGAGTATATGCAGGAACAGTGGGGGCTGGACGCCTTGACGATTTCGGACGCATGGAGATATTCGACGGGAGGGGGTGTTCTTGTTGCTGTGATTGATACCGGAGTTTATGCTGCGCATCCGGATTTGGCGGCCAACATGTGGGTGAATGCGTTGGAAATTCCCGGCAACGGCGTTGATGATGACGGCAACGGGTACATCGATGACGTTCAAGGGTGGGATTTCTACAACAACGACAGCAACGCCGACGATGATCACGGGCACGGAACGCACGTGGCCGGCATCATCGGGGCACTCGCGGGCAATGGTGAGGGGATCGCCGGGATCGCCCCGGATTGCCGGATTCTCCCTCTAAAAGTACTTGATCAGACCGGCTCGGGCGGCAGCGAGGTGGTTGTTGCCCTGACGCGGGCCATTCGTTACGCTGTGATGACGGGAGCTAAGGTGATCAACATGTCCATCGGTCTGCCGCCCGAGCTTTTTGACGCAGGGTCGATGGCGAATTTTTTGGCGGCGGTGGGTGAGGCGGCGGATGCGGGTGTGGCGCTGGTGGCATCCGCCGGCAACGACAACGCATTGATCTCGGAATATCCGGCGCTTCTGGATGATGTTTTTGTGGTGGGCGCGTTGGCAGAGGGGGCCGGAGCGGCGCCCGTCAGAGCCTCATTTTCTAATTATGGTTCGCAACTGGATTTTGTTGCTCCCGGCGATGAAATCCTGTCGCTTCGAGTCAGCGCTTTGGGAAATAACGCGCCTTATCTCGGCGACGAGGATTACACCCTGAAAAGCGGGACTTCCATGTCGGCACCGATGGTGTCCGGTGCGATTGCGCTTCTTTTGGCCGAAGACCCGCTGATGAGCCTGGATGATATTTATCGCCGGCTGAAGTATTCCGCGCAGGATTTGGGGGCCGCCGGCTATGACGCCTATTACGGTAACGGTTTGATTGATCCGGCGAAGGCCCTGGCGGAAGATTACTACGAGGACGGTGTGATCCGCTCCCGTAAGAATTCGGAACCGGACGCGCTCGGTATTGTTTTGTATGAATATGATCCTGCCGGACAAATCGTATCGGCGCGGAGTGTTCAGGGGTGGGCTGTCGCCTTCGAGGAGTGGCCGGCGAGCGGGTTGTGGAAACAGGCTGTGTTTCGTGATTCGGAATCCGCGATTCGAAAGGTCATCGATTTTTATGCGGACGGCGCGACCATACAGACTGAGACCTACTATGATGACGCGGGTCTTCCCACGACGGTCCACGAATACGACCCTTCGGGCAACCCCGTGCGGAATGTCGTCAAGAATCCCGGCCCGGGCCCCGACTTCGTGACCGTGATGGCTTATTTTTCTTCAGGAAATCTGGCTTCGGTGACCTACCAGTCGCTGGAGGGGGCTTTTCTTTCCAGGCAGGAATTTTTGGACGAGAACTTTTACGGAAACAGCCGGGGGCGGCTTCGTAAAATCATTCGGAAGGACGGAACTTATGACGAGATGTACTACTACCTGTACGGAGATTCAACCGCGCGCATTATCAAAAGGTACAACGCGGCGGGTGAGGTCACCGGCCGGATCAAGTTTGATGAAAATGGGGCATGGGTCAGCGGAGACACGGACGGCCTGTCGTTTTATGAGAATATTGCCGACGCGAATACAGGGATGCCGCTCAGCCATTTTGGGCAATCGAGCGGTTATCTGGTCACGCATCTTTATGATGCCGCGCTTTATATTCTTGCGGACGGCGCCACATCGGATCAGGTGATGAGCCATCTGATGAAGAATTCGCCTTTCGTCATCAACAGCGCCTACACTCCGGCGGGAGGACTTTATATTGATCTCTCCACGACGGGAGAATGGCAGCCTCCGAGTTATGACCGGTGGAACACGCTTGTGGGTCCCAATGCCTGGGCCGGTCTGGCCGCTTTGTACCAGTATTCCAAGACGCTGAATCAGGATTTGCTCGATTTTGCGACGGGTCGCGCCAACTTCATACAGCTTCTGACGCGTGAGGATGGCGGCGTTTTGATGGGTCCTGCGGGCCAATTCGGGAACTATTACAACATCCGTTCCACAGAAAACAATTTTTCGGTATTGCATTTTTTGGATGCGATGTACGCGGCGACGGGAGAGACGGTCTACCGGGACCGGGCAGACGCGGTCTGGGGGTATCTCAAAACCATGTATGCAGCGGATTCGCACGTTTTTTTGAGGGGAGAGTATTGGGACGGCGTGAACTGGACGAGGGATAGCGTTGATTTATACGCGACTGACACGACATCGTGGGTTTCTTTTGACCGCGTGTTGTCCGACCCCTTCTTCGGGGCGACCACTGCTGACCGGTTGCAGGAGCTGGAACGAATGGCGGCGGCAGCCGTCTCATTTGCCGGAGTGCATGATTCCGGAGGGGAGTTTGCGGGTTTCAGTTTTTCGCCCACAGCAAGAGATCTGGGGGTGATCTCTATTGAATGGTCTTCACAGATGGCGAATTTTTATTTTAAGCTCGCCAAAAGCCATCAGGATGCCGGAGATTCTGCCGCTGCGAACGCCGCCATGGCGAAGTATCAGCAATTAATGGACCGGTTGGACGGGTATTTTCAGTTGGATGCGGACGGATATCCGGTGGCTCCCTACGCGGTTACCGCGGACGGTGCGGGCGCGTACAACGTTCCTACCGGACACGGATTCAACACTCCCGGTTGCACGGACTCCTGCACGGATGTCTTCAGTATGGCCAGCGCGTACTACTTGTTTGCCCGGGACGGAGAAGACCCCCTTAAATACGGAAGTCCGGATATGGCGACCTTGAATTTTCTTGATGAAGCCTCCGGCGGAGTTCAAGAGGTGAATGCCGGGATTCAGGAGAATTCCACAAGCAATGACGCTGCTTCGTTTGTTTCGGAGCCCGACAGCCTCACGATTTTTGGGGCGGACGGTTACTTTGACATGATTGAGCAGATTTCCCGGGAACGCGCCGAACGGCGCACCGACCCCTTTCCGTCCGGCTTTCAGTCCAGCCTCGTCAAGGAATGACCCTTCCGGACAAGCGCCGCCCGCTGCGGTCCATTCGCACCACTCTAGGCACACATCTTTTTGCGGGGGTTTTTCTTCTTCTAATCAGCGTTGTGGCGCTCTTGCAATTGAACTATTACAAGCGGTTGAATACGCAGTTGCGGGGC
>JADGBA010000009.1:11834-20568 GCA_015231685.1 Candidatus Omnitrophota bacterium
GGTCCCGGGAGAAAGACGCTGAACTCGCTGCGGCGCGCATTGAACGCGCTTTGTCCGGCGCAGAATCACCCGAGTCTGTTCTCAAAGAAATATCCGGGGTTTTTGGAAAGTCGGCCCAACTGGAGATTGTCTGGGCGGACGGAAAGCGGCTGAGTGTGCCGCAGGAGAAAGCGCCGGGGGACGCCGATCCGAGGGAATCTTTGTGGTATCAGGACGTGGCCCGCACTAAAGGCCGGGTGCCGCCGAGGCTGGATGCCGGATTTCGCGGAGAGGAGGCCGCGCTGAGACTCTCGGTGCCGATTTTTGATGCCAATCGATGGATTCTCAAAGGCGTCTTATCCGCAAGGATCGGCGCCGAGAATTTAGTCGAGGCGGTGGGGAAGGTATTTGTCCGAGAGGTGCAGGAAGTGGTTTGGCTCATGTCTCCGGATGGGGGTGTCGGCCTGGGGATTCGTGCCGCGGACGTGCCCCCCGGAGATTTTTTGCAAATAATTGATCGTTGTGCGAAGGGGGTTATTGACGGCGGCGGGGTCGAGTTTGTCGGAAAAGAGCCGTATCTTGTTTCGGTTCAAACGTTGCCGGAATCAGGCGGGCAGGTGTTGTACCCGGTTTCTCTGCGAAATTTAATCGGACCGATTCTGACGGATGCCCTTGTGGGATTTATCCTGGCGGTGGCCGGCGTTTGGGTGATCGCCAACATCGGGTGGGGGATCATCGGAGGTTTTGTACGACGGATCGAGCGCTTGAGTCAGGCAGCGGAAGGACTGGCCGCGGGGCGGTTTGATGTGCGGGTCGAGGATTCAGGAAAAGATGAGATCGGGCGGCTTGCCGCGACGTTTAATCACATGGCCGAAAGCCTTCGTATCTATATGCGGGAGCTGGAAATCACCACCCGTGAAAAGGAGGCTATCGCGACCGAGCTTCAAATCGCGGCCAGCCTTCAGGAAAAGGCGCTTCCCAAGACCATGCCGCGTATTCCGGGCCTGGAAGTGGCTGCGCGGAGTTTTCCGGCCAAATCCGTAGGCGGGGACTACTTTGATTTTGTATATCCCAAAAAAGGCGCTGTGGGTTTTGTGATCGCGGATGCGGCCGGCAAAGGAATGCCGGGCTCACTTTTTATGTCGCACTCCCGCAGCGTATTCCGTGTGATATCGGCGGAAGACCCCTCGCCTTCAGCGATGCTCGGCCGAATCAACGATTTTCTGGCTGAAGACACCGGGGACACGGACGGCATGTTCATCACCTACGTATTCGGACTATACGATGCCCCAAAGCAGACCCTGACGTATGCGAACGCAGGCCACTTTCCTCCGCTGCTCCTCTCGTCGGAGACGGGAAGATTCTCGGAGCTTGGCGCCGGCGGCCTGCCGGCGGGTATCATGGCGGGGCAGACGTATACCGAGGAAGTGGTTCCGTTCAAGAGCGGCGATGTCCTGGTGATGTACACGGACGGTATTATTGAAGCCATGAATACCGGAGGAGCGATGTTTGGGGTGGATCGTCTGATGAATTTGATCTTGGCCCGCAAGCGCGAAAGCGCCAAACAGATCCTTGACGGGATGGAGGCCGAAGTTCGTCTCTTTTCCGGGGAGGCCCCCCAGCATGACGATATGACGATCCTTGTGGTTAAGTGCCTCTAACCCCCGGCAGTCGCAGGCATCTTTTTAAATAGTTTGAATGTAAACACTAATATCACAGGTTTTGTAAATTCAAGATTGAATCTTGAACGCCCTCCATTACAATTGTTCGAGGCACCGTTGTAACCGTGGATGAATTCCCAGGGAGGTGCTATGCGCGTGACAGGAATATTGCAAAAAGAAATGCATGGAGCGACGGCCGATCAGACCCGCCAAAGAATGATGCTGAACCGAGTGGCATCGGAAGCGCTGATAATCTTTGAAGACTATGTTGTCGAGAATCTGCTCACCCGTGACTTCAGGCCTCAAAGCCGTGAAGACGCAGGTAATCGGCGCGAAAGACGCCGGGACGCGAAGCGAACTCGGCCCTGAGCCTCCGTACCGACCGGTCGAATTCCGCCACAAAATCCGTTCCAAAAATACCATAAGCCTCCGCCGATAGTTCCATAACGGAATTACGGTGGCGGGTCGGCTCATCGAGCATGAGCGCCAGAAGCCAGGTGATGTAATCTGAGCGCCGGATTGCGGATGTGAGGGGGCGGGTAATGCCGTCGGGTGCTGTCGCTTTAAGAAAACCGTAAGAAGGCGCTTCGCGCGTAAGCCCAAAAATGGTGAGGGCGGTGATGATGCCGGCAACCGGCATCAACCACCTGCGTGCAAAGAGATTCCGGAACACGCTTTCCAGAAAAAGTCCGGCCAGAAACACAAAAAACGGAGTGACCGGAAAGCGATATCGCGATTGAAGGTGGATCGGAAGAATGCTTAAGAGAATCATCCATCCGAATGCGGCAATTTCACGCGCAGGACCACGACGCCGCAGCGCAAGAACGGTTCCCGGCAGGGCCAGAGCCAAAAGAATGCCGAATCCGAGTCCGGCAACGCGGCTTTGGGGCACGAGTCGACGGAAGACGTAGTAGCTGAAATTGGAAGGGATTTCGTAGGCGTTGAAGGTCATGCGGAGTTTTCTCAGATACAAATCCGCAAAAAGCCCCGGATTCTCGAGTATTTCACCGCCAATCAGACGCAGGGCCTCCGCGAGGCGGTCCTCCGATTCCCTTTTAAGATAGCGGGAGTGGTCGGTCGGAAAAAATCCCACTCCCGGTCCCCAAAGATCATTTCCAAGCAGCAAAGCGTCCACCCCTTGCGATGATACAGGGATGACCTTGCGGGCTGATTTCCAGTTATGAAGCGTCATCGGGCTTATCACTAAGAGCGCTGTACACAAAGTGAGAAGGCCTGCCGCGGCGAATTGAGCTCTCTTCCGCCGAACCGCGGAGATCGCGATCCGCATGGGAATCGCTGCCAAAAAAACGTGGGGCCGCAGCGCTGTCAAAAATCCCAGAAAGCATCCAAGCGGGAACGCGGCGAAGAGTGTGCGGCCATGTTCCCTGAGCACCACCCACGACCAGACAACCAAAAAACCGGCGGAAGCGACGAGTGAGGCGCGGATGAGACACGCATCATAGTATGCCGAAGGGCCGTATAGCGACCAAAGAAGGGCGGCGAGAATTCCGGCTGCCACCCGGCCGGACCTGCGGCCCAAATCCCAATACACAAAAACGAGGGCCGAAGAAATCAAAGCCTGCGCGCCCAGGATCAGCGCGAGCGGGTGGGATCTGTATAAGAGGGATAACGAGATGAGGAAGGGGTAAAAGGGGGAGATGTAGAAAGGCCGTCCGGATGCCGCCGCGTCCAGAAACCAGCTGCCCTCACGAATGCGGTCCGCCCAGCGCAGGAAGAGATTCGGATCCGGGCCCTCCACGTTGATAATGAACTGATAATAGGGCGTCCGGGCGAAGTCATGAATAATCCAGAGGCGTAGCCCCATCGTAAAGAGGAACATGACAAAGACCAGCCAGAAGCCGAGGCGCCGAGTTGTGGTGAGCGAAGGGTTCATGTGCTTAATAACGTATCATAGGGCCGATTCACGCACAATGCCCCACGCCTCCCACCCCAAGAATCCGCAACTTCATATCGGGGACAGTCCCAAAAACCCCGTTGAGCCTGTCCCCGAATGCTGGAAACCGTACGATGTACACCGGCGGGCGCGCATTATCACAAACCGGACATTTCTAATTTGGTAAGAACCGGACATTTCTATTTTGGTTGCACACAGCATGAAGCGATGTTGCGAATCACAGGCGCCATCCTATATAATGATCAAACTTTTTATATGGTGTGCGGTTCATGGCGACGACCTGATCGAGATTGGGGGAGTGGTGTCCAAGGCGGCAAATATCGCGATTTATCCGGGGACGTTTGACCCCATCACCTATGGTCATCTGGATATGATCGACCGGGGTCTCAAGATCATTGACGAGATCATCGTGGCGGTCGGAGCCAATCCTAACAAACGGCCGCTGTTTTCTATTGACGAACGGGTGGATATGGTCAAGAAAACCGCCGGTAAAAAACGCAATGTCCGCGTTGAGAGCTTTGACGGGCTTCTTGTGGATTACGCGGCCCGAAAGAACGTTCGCGCTGTTATTCGCGGGGTGAGAATGTTTTCTGATTTTGAATACGAATTTCAAATGGCGCTCACAAACCGCAAGCTCAATCCGAAGGTGGAGACGTTTTTTTTGATGCCGAACGAAGTGTATTCTTATCTGACGTCGAGTCACATGAAGGAGATCGTGTCCATGGGCGGCGATGTGTCCAGCTATGTACCGCCCTATGTGTACGAAAAGCTCAGGCAAAAGGCGGGTCGCGTATAATGGACCTCAAGCATGTCAGCGTCCGCGCTCTGGAAGCCAATGAGGTTCTGGTGGATGCCCGGGTCAACGCGGAGGCGCTCGGTCTCGAAGAAACTGAGATGCGCTTTGAAGGAGAAGCGATTCTTTCCGGCGTGATGTCGGCCTCCGGCGGTCAAATCACTGCGGATCTGGCGCTTGAAGGATCGGCAGTAAGGACTTGCGCCCGTTGCCTGGAAGAATACGAAGACGATTTCCGCCATCGCTGGCAAATTGTGGTGCCGGCTCCGAAGGAACTCACGGTGAACGTTCTCACCTGGGTGCGGGAAGAACTGATCGTAGAGGAGCCGATGAGCACGCTTTGTGATGATGAATGCAAGGGGCTTTGTGCCGATTGCGGCCAGAACCTTAATGACGGGCCGTGCAATTGTCCCGGCGCCGTGAAGTCTCAATCACCCGAAAACAAATAGCAAAGGAACCACCATGCCGAATCCCAAACGACGACATTCCAACCAACGCACGCGGAAGCGCAGGACTCATCAAAAGGTTACGCCTGCCGCGGCGTCCATCTGCGTAACTTGCGGTAAGGAACGTATTCCGCATCGCGTGTGTCCTCATTGCGGGTATTATAAGGGCAAGCCGATTCTTTCCAGAAAAGCCGCCAAAGCCTGACGTATGACTGATACAGTTTCAAAGCTGGACTTGAAAGTGGCGGTTGACGCCATGGGGGGCGACCATGCGCCTCGTGTTCCCGTGGAGGGGGCAGTGTTGGCCGCCAGAGAGTATAAACATGACGTGGTTCTCGTTGGGCGCGAGCCTGAGATCCGGCAGGAGCTGTCCCGGCTCGGCCAAATCCCGTCGACCATTTCCATCCAGCACGCCGAATCCGTAATCACTATGGATGAGTCTCCGGCTCAGGCGGTGCGACGTAAAAAGGATTCTTCCATCAGCGTTGCGGCGGACCTGGCGAAGCATGGAGCGGTCAACGCCATTGTGACCGCCGGCCACACCGGAGCGGCGGTCGCGGCCACCACCCTGAAGCTGAGAATGCTTGAGGGGATTGACCGACCCGGCATCGGTATTACGCTTCCGACGCTGGCGGGGCCGTCGTTCCTTATTGATGTCGGAGCCAATATTGAGCTTAAGCCCATTCACTACTACCAATACGCGTGCATGGGTGACGTGTATTTCAGGTACATTCTCGGAAAGGCATCTCCGAAGATCGGGATTCTCAATATCGGCGAGGAACAGCAAAAAGGGACGGAGGTTCTCCGTGACGAAATCCAAATTGAATTTTGTGGGCAACGTTGAGGGGCGGGATATTTTTAACGGCAAAGTCGACGTGATTGTCTGTGACGGGTACGTGGGCAATGTGGTTTTGAAAGTGGCGGAATCCATCGCTGAAGTCATCGGCAAACTCCTGAAGCGCAAGATGCGCATGAATTACATGACCATGCTCGGCGCTCTGTTCTCGAGATCCGCTTTCAAGGCCCTGAAGCAGGAGGTTGATTACGCCGAGTACGGCGGCGCGCCGCTTCTGGGGATTCGCGGCAACTGCATCATCAGCCACGGCTCATCCAACCCCAAAGCCATCAAAAACGCCATTCGGGTGGCTGGCGAATCTGTGCGATGCCGTATCAACGATCATATTTTGCAGGAAAATCAGTCAAGGGAGATTTTGTGATGAGCGTGCATCGCGACCCCATCGGCATCATCGGCATCGGGCACTCCACACCGGAGCGACGGCTGACCAACGCAGACCTCGAGCGAATGGTGGATACCTCCGACGAATGGATTCGTACGCGCACCGGCATTCGCGAACGCCGTATCGCCGAACCCGGCACCGGCACGAGTCATTGGGCATCGCGCGCGGCTCGTGATGCGTTGAAGTCCGCCGGCAAAAGCGCCGAAGAAATCGATTTGATTGTGGTGGGGACAACCACACCGGACATGCCTATTCCGTCCTGTTCGTGCCTGGTTCAGGAACTGATTGGCGCGCGCCGGGCTGTATGCTTTGATCTTGCCGCGGCCTGCGCCGGATTCTTATTCAGTCTCGCAACGGCCGAACAGTATCTGAGAAACGGGTTTTTTAAAACCGCGCTGGTGATCGGCGCTGATGAGTTGTCGCCTTTTGTGGATTGGAAAGAGCGCTCGACCTGCGTTCTTTTTGGAGACGCGGCCGGCGCGTGTGTTCTTGGTGCGGTCAAAGGCCGGGGGATTATCGACCAGGATATGGGATCCGACGGACAAGCCTCCCGTCTGATCATGATTCCCAGCGGGGGCTCTGCCAGCCCCGCCTCAGCCCAAACCGTTGCTAACGGCGGACACTACCTCAAGATGAACGGCGCCGAGGTCTTTAAGTTGGCGGTGCGGGGAATGACGGGTTCCGTCAACAAGCTTCTTGAGAGAAATAACCTTCAGGCAGAGGACATCGCCTGCATCATACCGCATCAGGCCAATATGAGAATTATTGATGCCGTCGCTTCGCGGCTCGGAGTGCCGATTGACCGGCTTTTTGTCAATCTCGATCGGTACGGCAATACGTCAGCCGCTTCCATCGCGGTCGCGTTGTCTGAGGCGAGCGCTGCGGGCCGAATTCGGCGGGGAGATAAGGTGATTCTAACGACCTTCGGGGCGGGGCTGGTGTGGGGGTCCACGCTTTTGGAGTGGGAATGAATCCAGTGCAAAATCAAGGGGGAATTGTGAAGAAGCGTGTTGCGTTGTTATTTCCGGGGCAGGGGGCCCAGTATGTCGGAATGGGCAAAGATATCTACGAAGCTTACCCCGAAGCCCGGGAGTTGATGGACCGGTCTTCAGAAATTTTGGAGCTGGATATCCGCAAGGTTTGTTTTGAGGGGCCGACCGAGAAGCTTCAAAAGACTAGATTTGCCCAGCCGGCGATCTTCGTTGTCAGCATGGCGTGTCTGGAGGTTCTTAAGAAACGGGTTTTTGATGAATCGTTCGACGTGGTTGCGGGAGCCGGTCTGAGTTTGGGCGAAGCTACAGCCCTTGTTGCTGCGGGGGCCGTCGACTTGGAGGAGGGCCTGCAATTTGTGAGGCAACGC
This sequence comes from Candidatus Omnitrophota bacterium, assembly GCA_015231685.1. Taxonomy (GTDB): domain Bacteria; phylum Omnitrophota; class Gorgyraeia; order 2-02-FULL-51-18; family JAGOUK01; genus JADGBA01. The sequence continues at coordinate 19,227 of JADGBA010000009.1, forward strand.
GGACTTTATATGGATGAGGCTTCCGAAGAGCGGCCGGGAACCATGGCGGCGGTTTTGGGGATGGAGCCGGAGAAGATTGAAGCGGTTCTGGAGGGGACCGGAGCGCAAGTGGCTAATCTGAACGGCCCCGGGCAAGTGGTGATTTCCGGGCCTCATCCGGCGGTCGAAAAGGCGATTGCGGCGTGTCAGGCAGCCGGAGCACGCCGGGCGGTTGCATTGGATGTCAGCGGAGCGTTTCATTCCTCATGCATGGATCCCGCAACGGAACGGATCCGCCGAATCCTGGGGGATATGAAAATCAAAAAACCCGATTTTCCGGTCTATTCCAACCTGACCGCAAAGGGAGAAGCTGATCCGGAGGAGATTCGCGGAATCCTGGCCGATCAGATGAATCATCGCACGCTCTGGGAGGACTCCATGAGGCGCATGATCTCCGGGGGCGTTGATACATTTTATGAAATCGGGCCCGGCAGGGTGCTTCGGGGCCTGATGCGAAAAATCGATCCCACCCAGACGGTTCGAAATGCCGGGACTCATGACGAGATTGCGGCGCTTGTAAAGGAGGTTTCTCATGTTGCTTAAGGATCGGGTGGCTATTGTTACTGGCGCTTCCCGCGGGATTGGCCGCGAAATTGCTTTGGGATTCGCCCGAGAGGGCGCGCGCATGGTTCTGGCAGCCCGAAACCAGGGTGCCCTTGAGGCTCTGGCCTCCGAAATCGTCAGCGCCGGGCTTTTGGAACCCCAGGTGGTGGTCACTGATGTGACGCAAGAGCAATCTGTGCAATCGCTTGTGGATAGTGCGCTTGACAAATGGAACGAAATTGATATACTCGTCAACAATGCCGGAATCACCCGAGACACGCTTCTGGTCAGAATGACAGAAGAGGATTGGGATGCGGTCATGAACGCCAATCTGAAAGGCGCTTTTTTTGGCACCAAGGCCGCTTCGAAGGTGATGATGCGCCAACGGCGGGGCAGGATCATCAATATCGCATCTGTCATCGGGTTGGTGGGAAACGCCGGCCAAGCTAATTACGCGGCCAGCAAAGCCGGCATTATTGCGTTGACAAAAAGCGCGGCGCGGGAAATGGCGTCGAGAAATATTTTGGTCAATGCGATTGCGCCGGGTTTTATTCAGACGGAAATGACGGACCGTTTACCCGAATCCGTTAAATCCGCGGTGTTGCAGACGATTCCTGTGAAACGCTACGGGACGAGTGCGGATATCGCCGGCGCCGCTTTGTATTTGGCCTCGGATCTTTCCGGGTACGTCACCGGTCAGGTATTGACGGTTGACGGTGGAATGGTGATGTAACCTCAAACAAGGAAGAGACCATGTCGG
>JADGBA010000122.1 GCA_015231685.1 Candidatus Omnitrophota bacterium
GCGCAATTTGGAACAATCCGAGCCGTCGATTTCGCCGCAACTGCCAGAGGGACGCACTGCGCCGAGGCCGTGCGGGGCTCACCGGCTGCCGGAGATCAAAACATTAATATCGCAGGGAGAAAGCTATGGAATGCAAAGTTTCCCGGAACAAATCCGGGTGTAATTGTTCGTACGAACCGTGTTCCCGCAAGGGCATCTGCTGTGAATGCATCGCGTATCATCGCAGGCAGGATGAGCTGCCGGCCTGCTACTTTTCTGACAAAGCCGAACGTTCCTACGACCGTTCGATCAGCAACTTTATCGCTGACCGGAAGAACGCCGGCAGATGAAAGGGGTTGTTTGAAATTCGCGACAAAGTGTGTGTGGATCACGCTGGCCGGCGTGCTGCTTGTGGCGGCAACCGTACGGGCCCAAGAGGCGGGCAATTGGCCCGGCTTCAAGGCACAAATCGCGATCTGCGGTGCCCGGGCGCTCATGTTCGCGGAAGACCTGGCCGAAGCCGTGGCGTCTGCGAGTGACGAAGACCGTTTTGTGCTGAACACCCTTGAAGAATGGCAGGATGAAATCATCCGGTACGTGAACGCCACCCTTATGATGACCGAGCTTTCGGAAATCGGCGGCCAAAAGCCCCGGGCCGTTGAAATTCTTCGGCTTTGGTCAGGGACCGGTTTTGATCTGGTGACGATGAGGGCAAGGAATCTTTCTGTCTTTGGACGATTCGGCGGTTTGGAGCCTCAAACGCGCGAGATGATCGCGGGGATGGAGCGGATGCTGGAGGACCTGCGGGCTCCTCTGGGAGTTTGGTCGGGCAGGGAAGCGGCGGAATGAAGTTGTTCCGGATTATCCGGTGGATTCTATTTGTCGCGGTGGCTGCCGGCATGATCGCGATGGCAGTCTCTCCGCACTTGGGAAGAACGCGTCACCTGTGGGATGTCTTGAGTAATTTCCGGGTGCAGGCGGTCGGGGCCGCTGTCCTGGGGGCCCTTGCAGTGATTTTTTTGGACGGAAAGAAATCCGGCGTCCTTCTTCTTGCGGGGGCCCTGGGGCTTTCGGCGCCGCTGTGGCCCTACCTGCCGCGTCCCTGGGAACGCCTCGGCGCTTCCGCGAGAGACGCGTCGTTTGAGGTCATGATTCTCAATCTGGACATGTACGCGTTTGAGCATGACGGTGTCCTGCCTGTGGTGACCGAAGATCCGCCGGATGTTCTGGTTCTCATGGAGTTTGACCAACGCTGGTCGCGCGACCTGAGGGCGCTTGAGGAGAAATATACGTTTCGGTATCTGTTGCCCCGGCCTGATTTTTTTGGACTGGCTGTGTATTCGAATCTTCCGGTCAATTCAATCGAGATTGTCGGCGCCGGCCCTCTGAACATCCCCATCGTGAAAGCGGTTTGCGAGGCCGGGGGCAAGCCATTTGTTCTGCTCGGTACACACGCGGGCAATCCTCAGACCTACCTTGGCTGGAAGATGCGTGGGGACTCCCTGGACAAGATGGAAGCCCTCGTTATCGATTCTGACCTCCCGGTGATCCTGGTAGGCGATTATAACTGCACGCCCTGGTCCGAGCACTTCAAGAAACTCCTGGCCGGAAAACTCCGCGACACGGCACGGGGTTTTGGGTTTATGGGGACTTACCCTTCGTGGGGCCTGCCGGCGGTCCGGCTCCTGATCGATCACATCCTTGTGTCGGACGCCTTCCGCGTGCTGGATCGCCGGCTTCAGTGGCCGACAGGTTCGGACCACGTCGCGGTGCGCGCGCGTCTGGAATTACTCTAAACCCACTTTCACGCGGTACTCCAGACGCGTCTCAGACTCGGGTTCAACACGTATCCGGAACTTCGCTGTGAAGGCGTCAACCATCTCAGGTTTTACGGTCGAAGAAATCAGCTGCCAGTTCTGATAAAAGCGCTCCGTCACCACCACTTCAACGGGCGCCGGCTTCCGGTTTTTTAAGAGCACTTCCCAGGAGGATTCGTGGAGCCTCGTGGATAAACGGGTATAGGAGGTCTGCGTCTTTTTGGCCGTGACATCGAAGGCGCGGCCGACCCGGAGTTCCGCCGTGGCGTTCTCCGCGGTATGCGGCAGGTCGCTTTCACCCGCAAAGAGCCTGTCTCCGGCACCCGAGTCTTCGTATACGCGGACCGTTCCCGCCGGAAGCGGAAGTCCCAACCCGTCCTTATCCGTGTTGGACAAAACAAGCACCACCTGCAGGGGCTCGTCATCCTGCGGCGCGGGAGCCGGGCCAAAAAACTGAGAGCCCGGGGCTTCGAGCCGGAATTCTTTGCGGAAGCGGACCTCGCGGTCCTCAAAAAGCCGCAACTGCCGGGTTTGGGCATTTCTTAGACTCACGGGCCGGGGCATGCTGTAGGTATGATATTCAAAAGCGGCTGATTCGCTCAGCACCGCTCCCGACTCCGAAAAGGCGGCGTCCGCCATGGCGACTTGCTTGAGCATCCGCGGTTGGGGCGCCGAGGCACGGTGCGAGCGGTTGGGGCTTCCGGCCACGAGCGTGAGTTCAGCGCGCTCAAAATCCGCGCCGCTGGAATTGGTGATGGTGGCCCACGCCGAGAGAACTCCTTCGGAAGCGCTTTCTTTGAGGCGCAGGGTGTAGTCGGATTTCCAGGAGAATCCCGAGGTCAGATAAGACACGTCCAGAGTGGCGGGCTGGGTGCCCGAGTAACGGTAGTTCCAGACAAAAGCAGGTTCAAGCCGCAGGGTGTCGGGCAAAGACGGCAAAACCCGGGTGCCCGGGTGCCCGAGATAAATTTGGCCGTCAATGCGGTACACCGGCTCCGGATAGACCGAAAGAACCTCGGCCTCCACGGTGCGGCTGGAGTCCTGGTAGGGATTAAAGTCGATAATCTTGATGGTTTTGCCGATCCGGGATTCGAGCAGCCGGTTTGAATCAATGAGATTGGCTTCGTAAATCTGGCTGAGGATTGCAAATGTGCCGGTCGATGTATCGGCAAGGACTGATTCGGGAATGACCCCGGAAGGCACGTCGGCGAACTCCACGATGCCGTTCGTTGATCCGAGATTGGCCTGACGGTGGTCGCTGATGAGCGCCAGGTCTTGATTGTATATCGTCACCGAGAGGGCGGTGCTGTGGCCAGATGAGACGACAGTCTTTGGGGTTTGAGTATCCTCGGCAGAGCAGGCCGCCGGGAATAAAGCGATCAACAGAATGATCAAAAGGTTTTTCATGAGTTTCTCCCGTTGGTTTCGCGGACTATTCTATTCCAAAACTCATGAGCAATCCATCCCGGTGAGGGGTTGGAGCGGGGGCACAAAAAAACCGTCAGCGTATCGACGCTGACGGTTTTTTGAAGCCAACCCGATCTTAAAAACGATTAGGTGGTTACAACTGTGAACGTGACGTTAGCCGTGTAGGTACCCGCTTCCTGGCTCAAAGGAACGAAGTCCGTTGATCCGGCGGCAGGATCATCCGTGATCGAGTAGAACGCCTGGATGACGCGCGTCGAGCCGGCGCCTTCGCTGGTGTAGAGCGGTTTGTCGGTCGCGACCCATGTGCCCGCGGTTCCCAGAGAGGCTCCCGCAGGAATGGCAGCGCCACCGTTATCCGCTGCGGCGTAGACCGGGGTCACGACGCAAGCGCCGTGAGGAAGGAAGGCGGAGCCGCCCGTCTTCGTCAACGCGGTGCCCGTCTGCTTGATGATGTAGGGAATTGAGTGGGTGTTGGCCGAAAGGAAGACGTCAACCGCACCGGTACCCGTGGTTCCCGCCGGGTCAGAACGAAGTGTGTTGGATCCGAGATCAGCCAGCTGACCGAAGTTCATACTTTGAACGGTAGCTCCGTTATAATCGTTCTTCTTCAACTCGACATTAAAGGTCAAGCCCGCGCCTACCTGAGCCTGAACAGTATATTGGCCGGAAGTAGCCGAATCAGCAAAGGCGGCCGGAGTGTAGAGAGCGCACACACCCACAAGCAGCGCCAACGCGATGATTTTGGTTCTCATAGAACCCCC
>JADGBA010000010.1 GCA_015231685.1 Candidatus Omnitrophota bacterium
CTTTTTTGACCGCGCGAACCGTCTCGCGGGCAATGACCCGGGACCCGATCGCCGCTTGAATCGCGACTTCGATCATCTGTCGCGGGATCACCTCTTTGAGTTTTTCGGCCAGCCGCCGGCCCCGATCGTGCGCCTGCGAGCGATGCACGATGGTGCTGAGGGCATCACACAACTCGCCGTTGAGGAGAATATCCATCTTGACCAGATTTTCGGCGCGGTATTCCTTGAATTCGTAATCAAACGAACCGTATCCCCTGGAAAGGGATTTGATCCGGTCATTGAAATCGACAATCACTTCCGAAAGCGGGAATTCATAAACAATGCGGACACGGTCCAGGTCAATAAACTCATTTGAGACGAAAACGCCACGGCGCTTTTCACAAAGCTCCAACACGATGCCCATGCAATCCTTGGGGACGATCACATGCCCTTCGATGAAGGGCTCGCGGATCTCGCTGATCTTCTGGGCATCGGGGAGGCGGCTGGGGTTATCCACAAAATAAGCCTCCCCCCGTGTGTCCACGACCTGATACACCACCGAAGGCGATGTCACCACGAGGTTGAGCCCGTATTCCCGCTCAAGGCGTTCCTGGATAATCTCCATGTGAAGCAGCCCCAAAAAACCGCACCGAAAACCAAAGCCGAACGAGGCGGAATTTTCGTTTTCATAAACAAACGAAGAGTCGTTGAGGTTCAGCTTTTCGATCACGTCCCGCAGAAGAGGCAGATCTTTGGGGTTCACCGGATAGATTCCCGCAAACACCAGCGGCCGCGCTTTGCGGTATCCGGGCAATGCCGCCGCCGCGGGCCGGTCCGCCATCGTGATGGTATCGCCAAGCTCCGCCTCCTTGGCATTACGAATATTGCAGACCACATAGCCGGCCTCACCGGTTCCGAGACGTTCTCTCGGGGTTTCGGAGGGCGAAAGAACCCCCAATTCGATGATGTCGTATTCGCGTGAGCTTGACATCAGCCGAACGTGCGCGCCGGTATTAAGCTCTCCGTCGATGACGCGGACATACATCACAACGCCCTTATAAACGTCAAACAACGAGTCGAACACCAGGGCTTTGAGCGGCCCCTCGGGATCACCTTCCGGCGGAGGAACGCGTTCAATCACGCGCTCCAGAATCGCCTCAATCCCGATATTGGCCTTTGCGCTGGCTTCCAGGATTTCCTCGTCGCCGATACCCAGAATCGACCGGATCTGTTCGCGTACACGGGGAACATCCGCGTTGGGCAGATCAATTTTGTTGATGACAGGAATGATTTCGAGATTCTGTTCGATCGCCGAATAGAGGTTGGAAACGGTCTGTGCCTCGACGCCCTGGGCGGCATCCACTACCAGAATGGCCCCCTCGCACGCGCGAAGGCTCTTGGAGACCTCATAGTTGAAATCTACGTGTCCCGGCGTGTCGATCAGATTAAATACATACTCCTTCCCGTTCTGCGACCGGAAGTTCACACGCACAGCACTGGCCTTGATCGTGATCCCCCGCTCCCGTTCCAGATCCATGTTGTCGAGAAGCTGGTTCTGAAACTCCCTTGTGGAAATCGCGCCGGTCAACTGCAGGATGCGGTCGGCAAGCGTGGACTTGCCGTGATCGATATGCGCAATGATACAGAAATTGCGGACGCGGTCGATTTTCATTGAGTCAGACTGAAGGCGAGTTTTTCGCCCCAAGCCACCAGACGCTCGGGCGCGCCCTCGTCCTGGGATTCCGCATAGATTCGCAGGAGAGGCTCCGTGCCCGACATTCTGAAGAGGAGCCATGCATCATTTTCAAGAAGAAACTTGACTCCGTCCTTGAGGTTCTTGCCGACGACCCGGGTTCCCTCAATGGAATCCGTCTCCAGCTTCCGGACGTGCTCCATGAATGGGATTTTGAGCTCGTCAGGATATTTGAAATCCTTGCGCGCGTATCTGAACTTGCCGAAGCGCCGCTCCATATCGTTAAGAAGCTCGGTCATCGTTTGCCCCCGATATTCCATCATCTGGATGACCAGGAGGGCAGACAAAAGACCGTCGCGCTCGAACATATAGTTCTCAAAAGCGATTCCGCCGGATTCCTCTCCCGCAATGAGCACCGGGTGTTTACGCATCACATCGACAAGATACTTGAATCCTACCGGCGTTTCGTGGATCTTCAAACCGAGTCCCCGGGCCACACGGTTAATCAGGGATGTGTTTGAAACCGTTGTGACCACATCTCCTTTACGCCCCCGATCCTCGGCCAAATGCAGAAGAATGAGAGAAAGAACCGCGCCCGGTGTGACGAAGTCTCCTCCGGGACGAACCGCCGCAATGCGGTCGGCGTCTCCGTCGGTGACAAAACCGGCGTCATAACTTCCGGTTTTCATCCGCTCCATGAGACCCGTGATGTTCTTGGGGATGGGCTCCGGCGCAACACCGCCGAATTTTACATCGCGTTCGGGCCGCAACGTCTCGATTTGAAGCGGTGAATTCCTGAGGATCGCTTCAATGTGCCGCTCGCCGACACCGTGCATGGAATCCATCAATACTTTAAAACCCCGCTTCTGGAAGACGTCCAGATCAAGGTACTCCACCAGACATTTGAGATAGGGGGTCAACAGGTCCTGGTGACACGAGTCTGCCGAGCCCGCAGGCTCCCGGCGGACCGGGTTTTTTTTGATGCAGGCTTCGACCGCGTCGGTCACGGATTTGTCGGCGGAACTTCCGTCCGCGTCTTTGATTTTGATTCCGTTATAGCCCGCGGGATTGTGACTGGCGGTCACCGCAATACCGAAGTCGTATTTGTCAGTGATGACCGCCCTGCTGACCGCAGGCGTCGGTACCGCGCGGTCGGAAAGAGTCACTCGAATGCCGTTTGCGATCAGCACGCGGGCGAAGTGGTCCGCAAAATTTTCGGAATCCCTCCGAAAATCATACCCGATCACGACGCGGGGACTGCCTGAAGATTTTTGCACATCCCGAACATAGTCCGAAAAGGCCTGCGCAAGGATTTCGACATTTTCGAAGGTAAAGGCTGTGTCCATCTCGGCTCTCCAGCCGTCGGTACCGAACTTGATCTGCGTCATCACGAATCCTCCGTAGGTATCTGTTTGAGTTTTTGTATCATCTCACGGCGGTTTGCAGCCCCAAAAACCGCGGTTCCGGCAACAAGCACGTCCGCGCCGGCCCGGATAACTTGTCCGGCGGTTTGCGCGTTGATTCCGCCATCCACCTCGATTTCACCTTCAAACTGCGACCGAATAAACGCAATTTTGGGGAGCATTTCTGGCATAAACGCCTGTCCGCCAAACCCGGGATTGACCGTCATTACAAGAATACGGTCGCAATTTGCATAATGGGACTTCAAAATATCGACGGAGGTTTGAGGCCGCAGTGAGACTCCGGGAGAACACCCCAGCTCTCGTATCGCTTGAAGCGTCTCGCGTAGAGCATCCCCGCAGGCTTCGACATGGACCGTGATCTGATCGGCGCCCGCCTCAGCGAAGGGGGTGATGAATTTTTGCGGGTCCTCAATCATCAAGTGCACATCCAGTGTCAGCCGGGTGCACCGCCGCAGGTGCTTGACCACCACCGGCCCGATCGTCAAATTCGGCACAAAATGCCCGTCCATCACGTCCACATGAATCAGATCGCACCCCTCGCGTTCGACAGCCCGCACCTCATCTCCGAGGCGTGAAAAATCCGCCGACAGGATGGATGGAGCCACCTTAATTGATCGTTTCATCGAATCCTTCTTTTGCGGTTTCAATAAACAGCTCTCCCGGTAAACTCATTAAAATAGCACGATACTGGGTATAAAAACCATTTCTTTGATCCTCAAAAACATAATATTTTCGGTTTAGGGTTCAAAATTCCCGGGTAGCGGGGGTCTCGTGGCATCCAGGTAATTCTGGAGGATCAGCATCGCGGCAATTTCGTCGCTTTTGTCTTTTTGCTGTTTTCTGGAAAGATCCTGCTGAATCATCAGGCGTTGCGCCTGCCGTGAAGTCAACCGTTCATCTCTGGTTACGACCGGAATCGAAACCCGGCTCCGAAGATGCTCAACCCACCGCAGCACCTTGGCTGCCCGCGGTCCGACTTCCCCGTTCATATTCAGCGGAAGACCCACCACCACCCGAACGGCGCCCCTCTCCTCAATCAGGGCGCGAATCCGATCCGCAAGACTGCCTTCATCGGTCGCCGACAGTGTGGGGAGTTTTTGCGCGGTGATGCCGAGGGGATCCGAAATCGCAAGGCCTACCCGCTTATCGCCAAGATCAATGGCTATTACGCGCCCCTCGGAACCGCCGGGAGAGCACTCTTGGGAGGCATTCATCTCTGGAGATCCTTGACGCCATCCGCTCCGGAAGCCGCGCAGACAAGAAGGCGGTTGCGATGCAAGACCACAACCACTCCGCTGATTCCCAAAACTGATGCCCGCACACCCCGGGGAACCCGAATCACCGAGCGTGAAGTGTGGCGCATCCGGACGTCTCCCAGAATGGTGTTGCCGGAAGCGTCATGACTCATCCGCCTTAGGGCCTCCCAGTTGCCGATATCATCCCAGCCGATATCCGCCGGAAATACCTTGAGCCCTTTCATTCTTTCAACCAATAGACGGTCCACCGGGGTTGACGGCAAAGACCTGAACATCGAGCGCAATTTTAAGGGGCGCGTCAACACGGAATGCGGCATCTTCTCAAAGTGAGACCAGTATTCGGGCGCAATCGCCTTGATGGCATGTTCAAATACGCCCACCCTCCAGACAAAAATCCCCGCATTCCAGACAAATCGACCGCTTTTTAGATATTTTTGCGCAAGTTCGGCGGACGGTTTCTCATGAAATTTGAGAACTTCCAGGGCTCCGGAAGCGTCTCGATCGCGTTTGCCGCATTCGACGTATCCGTAGGCGGATGAAGGCCGGGTGGGCTTAATGCCGATGACGACACCGAAAGGATCTTTTGCCGCCTTGGACAGCGCCCGCTTCAGAATCTGCCGGAACTTCTCCGTTTTGAGGATCATGGCATCGGCCGGAAAAAACGCCAACACCGCATCATCCCCCAACCGGTGTTTCAGAACCGCCGCCGTCAGGGCCGTGGCGGCAGCGGTGTTGCGCCGGCAGGGCTCGGCAAGTATGCGGTCCGGAGGAATAGCGGGGAGAATTTTTCTGATCAGTTTGACATGCGTCTGAGCGGTGACAACGTATATTTGCCGGTTCCCGAATACCGGAAGAATCCGGCGGTACGTTTCCTCTAAAAAGGTTGTTTTTCCGTTAAATTCAAGGGCGTATTTGGGGAGGTTTTCGCGCGTGACCGGCCAAAACCTCTCGCCCACACCGCCGCACATGATGATGCCGACATTCTTTGCGGATCGCTTCATTAGCTTCCTCACTTGACGGCTTTCAACAAACTCAGGATAAATTTTCTGGAACGATCGGATAAATTCCTTGGCGAATGTTGGTGAAGGTGTTGAACCAAAGCGCTCCCGACAATAACGCCGTCGGCCGCGGAGCACATGGCCCTCGCATCCGCCGGCCCCGAAATGCCGAATCCGGCCAGGACCGGGGAAGTCGCGGTCAGGCGGGCCTCACGGATGCGTCGGGAGATGATTGCGGCACTCTCGTGGCGATCTCCGGTCAGTCCGATCAACGCCACGAAATACACAAAACCTCTGGAAGAACGCAAAATATCGCGGCGACGGCGGCCCTCCGTTGTCGGCGTCGTCATCATGATGTTGACAAGATCACGCCGCTCGAACGCGCGGCGAAGCTCGGCGCTCTCCTCCAAGGGGAGATCCGGGATGATGACGCCATCCACACCCGCTTCAGAAAGATCACGGGCCACGGATACCCAACCCGTTCCGTACAGAGGGTTGGCTGAACTCATCAAAACAATGGGAATCTGCAAACCTTCACCGCGTAAGCGCCGAACCAGACCAAGAATCTGCTTTAGGTGGACACCTTTTTCAAGCGCCCGGAAGGCCGACGCCTGAATTACGGGCCCGTCCGCAATGGGATCGGAAAAGGGCACCCCAATCTCAATGAGATCCACGCCCGAGCGGTCGCAAAACCGCACCACCTGTTCCGTGACTTTAAGACTCGGGTCTCCGGCGGTGACAAACAGGGCCAATGCTTTTTGTTTTTTCTTTTTGAGTTCCGCGAGTCGTTGTTCCAATCGATTCATCATATGCCTCACAGACGAATAATGCGGGATGCGTGTTCCATGTCTTTGTCTCCCCGCCCGGAAAGACAAATGACACATGCGCCGCGTTTGGGCCGAATGCGCGAATGCGTCAGAAGGTATCCGATCGCGTGCGAGCTCTCAAGCGCCGGAATAATCCCCTCGTGCTCGCTCAGATACCGGAAGCCGTGAAGGGCCTCCTTGTCCGTGGCTGCCACATAGCGTACCCGCCGGGAGTCCTTGAGAGAAGCGTGTTCCGGACCGACCCCCGGATAATCCAGTCCGGCGGAAACCGAGTGCACGTCCGGCTTGATTTGTCCCCAGCGATCCTGCAGAACATAGCTTTTGGCCCCGTGCAGAATACCGACTGTTCCTTTAAGGAGCGTGGCCGCGTGTTTGCCGGTGGAAATACCGTGACCGGCCGCCTCTACACCCAGGAGTTTGGTCCCCGGCCGCTTGATAAATTCGTGAAAGATCCCCATGGCGTTGGATCCGCCACCCACGCACGCGGCGACGAGACCGCAAGGCGTGCGGCCCAATTGCCGGCGGGTTTCGCGCCCGATAACCGATTGAAAATCCCGGACCATTTCGGGGTACGGATAAGGCCCCACTACGGATCCCAAAATATAGTGCGTGTCCCGGACGTTCTTAATCCAGTCCCGGATCGCCTCATTGATGGCGTCTTTGAGGGTCTGGGAGCCGGATGTGACCGGACGAACCTCGGCGCCCATCAACTTCATGCGATAGACATTGAGCGCCTGCCGTTCGGTGTCCACCTTACCCATATAGACCACGCACGGCATACCCATGAGGGCTGCCGCGGCCGCAGTGGCGACGCCATGCTGCCCAGCGCCGGTTTCGGCCACAATGCGGCGCTTGTTCATGTGCCGTGCCAGTAGAACCTGCCCCAGCGTGTTGTTGATCTTGTGCGCTCCGGTATGCAGCAGATCTTCACGTTTGAGAAACGTGCGATACCCCAGCGCTCTGGAAAGATTTTTGGCATGAAAGAGTGGTGTCGGGCGGCCTGCATAATGTTTGAGAAGATCCTCCAATTCCCCCCGAAAACGACGGTCGCGCCGCAGCTGACGGTAGGACGCCTCAAGCTCGGCGAGTGCGTTCATCAAAATCTCGGGTACAAACTGACCGCCAAAACGGCCAAAGTATTTGGATCTCAAAATCAAATCTCCCTTTCGGTTGCTGATCTGACATTCTGAATAAATGCCTTGAGCCGTCGCGCACATTTGATTCCGGGACGGCTTTCCACTCCCGACGAGACATCCACTCCGTAGAGACGCAGCGTACGTATGGCCTGCCGCACATTTTCGGGGTGAAGTCCGCCTGAAACAAAAAAGGGTTTTTGGATTGCGCTCCCTTTGAGCGCTTTCCAATCCCAGGTCCTGCCGCTACCGCCCCTCAGAACGGAGCCGCCGTTCTCTATAAAGTATGCATCCGCGGGATAACGATTCATTGTGCCGACGGAGAAGCCCGCCTGATAACGAAAGGCCTTAAATACCTTCAAAGACGCGATACCCCGCGCAAAGGCCGGCGTCTCATCTCCGTGAAGTTGAATCGCGGACAGTCGGCACATCTCCGCTGTCCGCAAAATCGTCTCGATAGAAGCGTTAACAAACACTCCCACAGAAAAAGCAACCGGACCCACATCCTTGAGAATGCTCCGGGCCTGCGCCGGGCTGACTTTGCGCGGTGAGGGAGCAAACACGAATCCGATCGCGTCCGCCCCCAATCGAAGCGCCGTTTCCGCATCCCGGGCTCGCGTCATTCCGCAGACCTTAATCCGTACCCCATTACTTTTCATGCGCCCAGAAGCTCCCCGATCAGGCCCGCCGGGTCCGCTGAGGTGATAATCGCCTCGCCGATCAGCATGGCGTGGACGCCCGAGGAACGCAACTGTTGCACGTCGGGGTATCCGGAAATACCGCTTTCGGAAACAACGAACCGGCCTTCGAGCCTGGCTGACAGGATGCGGGTTGTGTCCAAATCTACGGCGAATGTTTGCAAATCCCGGTTGTTGATCCCGACGGCAGCCTCGGTCAGATACTGCAACGCGGCCAACTCCCCATCAGAGTGAACCTCCGCGAGAACATCAAGCCCCAAAAGACGGGCCAATCCATAAAGCGCTTCAAGCCGATCCCTTTGGAGCGCCGCCACAATGAGGAGAATGGCATCCGCGCCCCACAAAACGGATTCGTACACCTGATACTCATCGATAATAAAATCTTTTCTCAGAACAGGCAGGATAGTCTGCCCGCGCGCTGTCTTCAAATCATCAAGCGAGCCCCCAAAGTACTTCCCGTCAGTCAAGACCGAGATCGCGGCTGCCCCCGAACGCTCGTAGAGCTCGGCCCAGCGCGCGACATCGAGCCCGGAATTAAGATCTCCCCGAGAAGGTGAACGCCTCTTGATTTCTGCGATGAGAGAAGGGCGATAACGACTCTCACGGAGGGACTCAATGAAAGGGCGCGGCAGAACCGGAACTTCTCCGATCCGGGACTTGAGCTCCTCAAGCGGCTGGCGGGCTTTGGCGGCCTCAACCTCACGAAACTTGTCTTCGAGGATCCTCTCAAGGTAGCTCATGAGTTGACCGCCGAATAAAAATCACGTATCTCGTTACGCTTCCGCAGCGCCGCGCCTGAGGACAAAAGCGTCTGCGCCATAGCGATGCCCTCTTGCGGATTGTTGACCCGCCCGGCCACCACAAGGGCAAACCCGGCATTGAGCGTCACAAAATCGGTATCCGCTCCGGAAGCCCCTTCCAAAACGGCTTCGGCTCTGGCTCGGGCTTCCTGCGCATCGGCGCAGACAAGCGCGTCAGCCGAATGGATCTTGAATCCGTATTCCTCCGGGTCGATTCGACGGTTGTTCAGGCGTCCCTCATGCCACTCGCTTACACGCGTCGGTGCGCACGGAGAGATCTCATCAAAACCATCCTCACCATGCACCACCATCACACGGACAGCTCCCAGCCCCCCCAGAGCTTCAGCCAGACGCTCCGTCAAATTACCGTCATAGACGCCCAAAAGTTGGCGTTGGGCTCCCGCGGGATTGGTCATCGGGCCCAGACAATTGAAGAGGGTTCGGGTTTTTAGCATCCGCCGCGCTTCGGCGGCGTGCTTCATGGACGGATGAAATAACGGCGCAAACATGAAGCCGAAGCCCACTACGTCGATCCCTGCGGCCACGCGTTCCGGCGAAATCTCCGCAGGGATCCCCCAGCCCGCGAGGAGATCGGCGCTTCCGGAGGTGCTGGACACCGCCCGGTTGCCGTGTTTGGCAACCGCGACACCCGCTGCGGCCGAAAGCACCGACACCAAAGTGGATACGTTGAGCGTGCGCGCTCCGTCTCCCCCCGTACCGCATGTATCCAGAAGATCCAAACGCCTGGGATGCACGCGAACGGCATGGCGACGCATAACCTGCGCCGCGGCCACCAGTTCCGGGACTGTTTCACCCTTGGTTTTCCAGGCCGAAAGAATCTCCGCCAAAAGGACAGAGGGAATCTCTCCCGCCATGAGCTCATTCATGAATTCAACCACCTCTGCGGGAGAGAGATCGTTGCGGCAAAGGAGTTTGTCGCGGATCGATGCTGCCAGCCGGTCGGACGCCTCCATTCTCAAAACGCCCCCAGGAAGTTCTTGAGGAGTCTTTTTCCGGTGGTCGTAAGAATGGATTCCGGATGAAATTGCACTCCCAGCACAGGGAAACGTTTATGGCGGATGGCCATAATTTCTTTATCCCGTGTCCATGCGATGGATTCCAGGCAGTCCGGCATCGAACGCGGGGCGATTAAAAGGGAGTGGTACCGCGTCGCTTCAAAAGGATTTGGAATGCCTTTGAAGAGGAAATGCCCTTCATGATACACGGGGGAGGTTTTGCCGTGCATGATCCGTCTGGCCACGACAATCCGTCCGCCAAAACATTCGCCGATGCACTGATGCCCCAGACATACCCCCAAAATCGGAATCTTCGGGGCAAAGGTCCGGATGACCTCGCGGGATATGCCCGCATCCCGCGGCGCTCCCGGCCCCGGAGAAATCACGATGCGGGACGGCTTCATGCGGCGGATGCCGCTCAGCGTAATCTCGTCGTTTCGCCGAACTTCGAGGCGCTCTCCGAGCTCATAAAGGTATTGCACCAGGTTATAAGTAAAGGAATCGTAATTATCGATCATCAAAATCATTCCAACCCCCGCTCCGCCATCTCGGCGGCCATCCATAACCCCCTGGCCTTGTTCACGGATTCCTTGTATTCACTCGAAGGATCAGAGTCCACAACAATACCCGCACCCGCCTGAACAGTCGCGACCCCATTCTGGACCAGCATCGTTCGAATGGCGATGCAGGAATCAAAGTTTCCTGAAAAACTAAGATATCCGACCAGGCCGGCGTAGCAACCGCGGCGTTCCGGCTCCTCCCGGTGAATGAGTTCCATCGCGCGGACCTTGGGCGCACCGCTCACGGTTCCCGCCGGAAACGTCGCGCGGATCACATCGTACAGATCGTTCCGC
Organism: Candidatus Omnitrophota bacterium; assembly: GCA_015231685.1. Lineage (GTDB taxonomy): Bacteria > Omnitrophota > Gorgyraeia > 2-02-FULL-51-18 > JAGOUK01 > JADGBA01. The sequence continues at coordinate 10,679 of JADGBA010000010.1, forward strand.
GCGGAGAGCCGGCCCGTCACGCGGCTAACGATATGCATGACGTGGGAATAATGCTCCACCTTCATGAATTCGGATACCTTGACGGTGCCCGGCCGACAGACGCGGCCGAGGTCGTTACGCCCGAGGTCAACAAGCATAACGTGCTCCGCCCGTTCTTTGGGATCCTGAAGAAGCTCTTTTTCCATCCGGCGATCTTCTTCGGTTGTTTTGCCGCGGGGCCGCGTGCCTGCGATCGGTCGCAAATCCACCCTGCCCTCTTCCACGCGCACATGCATCTCAGGGCTTGAGCCCACGAGCTCAAAATCACCGCACCCAAGGTAGAACATGTACGGCGAAGGGTTTACGGAGCGCAATGCCCGGTACACGCTGATCGCGTCTGCGTTCAATGGTTTTCTGAATTTCTGTGACATGACGATTTGAACAGCTTCGCCGCGGGTAATTTCTTTTTTGAGACGCTGCACGGACTTCTTGAAACGTTCAGCCGACATGTTCGAGCCGGGTTTGACGCTGCCAAAAGCGGCCTTCCGGACTGTCGGGATCGGTCCCGGCGGGCGGCGCAGGTACTCCCGAATCCGACAGATCTCTTCCGATGCTCTGTGATACGCTTCGGTTGCGGCCCGGACGCCGGACTTCGGAGAAACCCGGGCATTCACGACAATTTTAATTCTGCGGGTCAAATGGTCAAAAACCAGGATCTTTGGCGCGATGGCAAAAACCATGTCGGGTATTTGAGCCAAACCCTTGGCCGCGGGGAGCTTCTCAAAGAAACGGCTGGCATCGTATCCGAGGTAACCCACTGCTCCGCCGCAAAATCGAGGCAGATCGGGGGATTCCACATAACGATCTCCCGAAAGGATTTCTTTAAGAAAATCAAGCGGATCGCGCACCCTCTTCTGACGCACCACCTTTTCGGCGCGGGTCAGGCGCGCGAGATGTCCGTCAAAAGAGACCACCTCCTCGGGCTCCACCCCCACAAAAGAATAGCGGCCCTGAGACGTTCCTCCCTCCACAGACTCCAGAAGAAACGCGTGTCTCGAGGGCGGCATCTTGAGAAAGCTGGACACCGGCGTTTCCATGTCGGCCAGCATTTCTCCATAGACCGGAATCCGGTTGCCTTTACGCCGCATACCAAGGAACGACTTGAGGTCGGGAGTGATTTTCATGAACCCTTCTTGTACACCGCCCCGGGATCAAAAAGACGCTCTTCCCGGATTTGAAACCCGTCCTTCGTATCAAAAGACTCGTAATAACAACTGAAATATCCGCGGTGACAACCGGCGACATGCTGCCGAATCCGGATCAGGAGCGACTTGCCCTCACAGTCCAGACTCAAATCAACAAGCTCTTGCACGTGTCCCGAGGATTCGCCCTTTTTCATGAGCTTCCCCAGGGACCGACGGAACACATAAACAAAGCGCTCTTCAATCGTTTTTTGGAGCGCCTCGCGCGTCATATAACACAGCGTCAGGACCCTCCCGGTGGGCTCATCCTGAATAATCGCGGGAATATGGTTATCCGCGTTGAATTTGAGCCGCGACAAAAGGTCGTTCAGATCATGCATGATTCGGCATCCTTGTTTTGGGTTATAAACACGTCTGTCGTTTACGACTTACAGCCGTACGGCGATACTGCGGCTCCGGAGATATTCCTTGGCCTGCCGGATCGAAATTTCCCCGTAATGAAAAATGGAAGCTGCCAGAACCGCATCAGCCTCTCCGTCCAAAAGCGCCTGGGCCAGATGCTCGACACCACCCGCTCCTCCGGATGCGATTACCGGAACGCTGACTGCCCGGGAAACCGCTCGCGTCAAATCAATATCATATCCGTCCCGGGTCCCGTCTGCGTCCATGCTTGTCAGGAGGATTTCCCCGGCGCCAAGGTCCTGGCACCGCCGGGCCCACCGCACCGCATCCATCTCGGTGGGCCTGCGGCCACCGTGGGTATGGGCCCGCCAACCTCCGTCATGCCGCTTGGCGTCAATCGCTACGACAATGCACTGACTCCCGAAGCGCTCCGCCGCGACACGCACAAGATCCGGATTCAAAAGCGCGGCTGTATTGATGGAAACTTTGTCGGCTCCCGCCAGAAGCAGGGCGCGGATATCATCAATCTCGCGAATCCCTCCGCCCACGGTGAGCGGCATGAAGATTTCTTCCGCCGTTCGCTGAACGACATCCATCATGATATTCCGCTTGTCGCTGGATGCTGTAATGTCCAAAAAAATCAATTCATCCGCGCCCGCGGCGTCATATCCGTGGGCAGCCTCGACCGGGTCACCCGCGTCTTTGAGTTCCACGAAGTTAACCCCCTTAACGACGCGTCCATCCTTGACGTCAAGACACGGGATGATGCGTTTGGTCAGCATGGCCGGCTCATTCCGCGGACGGACCTTCCGCGCAAATCCGCAGTGCTTCTGCGAGATCCAGACTGCCCTCATACAGCGCTTTTCCGACGATGACTCCGCTCAAACGTTCCGAGCGCATCTCCAAAAAACGGCGAATATCAGCAATCCCCGAAACACCGCCGGATGCAATGATGTTGAGTCCGGGCAATCCGAGGGCGCTCTGAATCTGTTCAAAGTTGGGCCCGCGCATCATTCCGTCGGTTTTGATATCCGTAAAAATAATCTCCTTGCCGCCCAGCATGGCCACGCGCTCAATGATCCTGATCGCAGGAATCTCGGTTATGCGCGTCCACGCATCCGTCGCAATCATGCCGTGATGAGCGTCAACCCCGACAATGACGCGTTCGCCGAACGCATCGAGTGACTCTTTCAAAAAAACCTCATCCAGACAGGCGCGGGTTCCGAGTACGACCCGGTGGATGCCGATCTTCAAATAGCGATCAATGGCCTCCGGAGTTCGGATGCCGCCCCCGATCTGAAACCGGGCGCTTACGTTCTCCACGATCTCCTTGACGCAGTTCAGGTGGGTGGGCTTTCCTTCGCGGGCGCCGTCAAGATCCACCAGATGAATGCGCGTCGCCCCCTTACCGGAAAAAGTGTCGGCGATGTCGCGGGGTTGGCTCGCATACACAGTCTCGGCGGCGAAATCCCCCTGACGCAGACGAACTACACGCCCCTGCTTGAGATCAATGGCGGGTATCACAATCATTTTTGGATCTCCTTAAGATAGCTTGTCAGGAAACCAAGTCCTCCGTCCTGACTTTTTTCCGGATGAAACTGCGTTGCCAGAATATTTCCGCGGCGAATCACGGAGGTGAATCGGGCGCCGTATTGGGTGGTGCCCGCCGTAAGCGATGCATCCGCCGGTTCCGCGAAGTACGAATGAACAAAATAAAAATACCCGGACCGCGCCCATGCCATGCCGGCGTCTTCCGCAAAATCCACACGATTCCAACCCATGTGGGGGATTCTTAAACCCTCCTTGAAGCGGACGACCCGTCCTTCCAGTATACCGAGGCCGGGGCGAACCCCCTCTTCGCTGGATTCAAACAATAACTGCAAACCCAGGCACAATCCAAGATATGGCGTCCCCCGTTTTATGGCTTCCGCCACAGGCTCAAAAAGCCCGCGGTTCTTGAGTTCCTCCACGGCGTGATCGAATGCGCCGACGCCCGGCAGAACCACCAGCTCCGCATCGCTCAAGGCCTCCGGGGATGACACCAGACGGACATCCGCGGACGAGGCCGCCTCAAGCGCTTTCTGAACGCTGCGCAGATTACCCATACCGTAATCGATGACACGAATTCTCAAAGAACCCCCTTGGTGGAGGCGAGTCCCTTGAGACGCGGGTCCCGATGCACCGCCTCGGCAAGCGAGCGGCCCAACGCCTTAAAAATGGACTCCAAAATGTGGTGAGGCTCATCCCCCTTAAGGATATCCACATGCAGGTTGATCCCGGCGTGGGTCGAAAATGCCTTCAGCCACTCCCGCGCATCCATCACCGTGTATCCGGAGTTGGCGAAATACATTTTGACCCGGGCGGGTTCAAAAAAGAGAGACGGCCGCCCGCTGATATCCAATACCACCCTCACCTTTGAAAGTGATTCGTCCATCGGCACGAAGGCGGTCCCGTATCGGCGAATACCGCGTTTGTCCGCCAACGCCTTTTTGAAGAGTTCGCCGATCACAATACCCGAATCTTCATTGGTGTGATGGTTGTCCACCTCAAGGTCTCCGCGGGCCGTGAGCTCCAGATCAAACAAGCCGTGTTTGGCAAAAAGGGAGAGCATATGATCCAGAAACGGGATTCCGGTGCGAATCCTTGACGCCCCGCCTCCGTCCAGGCACAGCCGGCCGCGAATACGGGTTTCTTTGGTGCTCCGCGTGACAAGCGCACGCCTAGCCTTGTGCGCCGCGGGACTCTTTTTGGTCTTATTCATTCAAACCTCACCTTCAGTGATTCGTAATGCCTCTTCATGCCTTCCAGCCCCGCCATCAGTTCGGCGTGCGGCCGAACCTTTTCGAGTGCCTTGCGGCTGTAGGAGATCACGTGGGTGCATTTGAGGAAATCCCGCAATCCCAGTCCCGAAAAAAACCTTGCTGAGCCCCCCGTCGGCAGCACGTGACTCGGCCCGGCCATGTAATCGCCGATGGCCGTCGGAGAAAATGATCCCAAAAATATCGCCCCGGCGTTCTTGATGAGTTTCACGACCCGCTCCGGTTGCTTCACCATGATCTGCAGGTGTTCCGGGGCAATTTGATTCACAAGATCCGCGCCCTGCGCCAGATTCCTGACCCGGATGACAAACCCACGGCAGGGCAGCTTACTGATCGTCTTGGCCAGGCGTTTGGAGGTGGTGACAAGAATGGACATTCCCAGTTTATGCTCCCCCTGCGCCATCATATCCGCGCTCACCAGCCCCGGGTCCGAATGATCGTTGGCCAGAACGACGAGTTCGCTGGGCCCCGCCACCATATCGATATCACAATACCCGAAGACCTGACGCTTGGCCTCGGCAACATACTGATTGCCCGGCCCGATAATCTTGTCCATGCGGGGAATGGTTTTGGTCCCAAAAGCCATGGCCGCGATGGCCTGCGCCCCGCCCGCCTTAAAAACCGCCTTGACCTTGAGGAGATTCGCCGCGGCCAGAATATGCGGATCCACGGTGCGGTGTTGATTCGGCGGGGTCACGAGATAGATGTTCTCGACGCCCGCGCAATGCGCGGGCACGACCGTCATGTACACGCTGGAAATTAGCGGCGCCTGACCGGCCGGAATATACACACCCAGGTTTTCCAACGGCCGGTACCGTTCCCCGAGAAGAACGCCGTCCTCATGGCGGACCTTGACGAATTTTTTTATGGCTTTGCCGTAAAAACGGCGGACATTCTCAATGGCGGTTTTCAGGGAATGGATGAATTCCGGCTTGATATCCTGATAACAACCGTTGATTTCATCCTCAGAAACCATGATTTCCCGGGGAGACAAGCGGACTTTATCGAATTTGCGAGTGTACTTTAATAATGCGGCGTCCTGGCCCACCCGCACATCTTCGATAATGCGCGAAACCCTTTCCACAAGCCGGTGTGAACGCGAAGTATCACGCATGAGGACTTTCTGGATGGTGCGACTGCCGTATCGTATGGTCTTCATTCCAATGCTCCTCTGATGGCCGAAGCCGCAAATTGAAGCGCGCGGTCCGGATCGGCCCCGAGCTTGCCGCCTCCCAGCGCCAAATCAGGCCGCCCTCCGCCGTTTCCTCCGATTTCTGCCGACGCCCCGCGAACCAAATCGTTGGCCCGCAGATTTTTTTTAATCAGATCCGCGCTCAAGGCCACAACGATTTGCGGCTTTTCCTGAATCACGCCGGCGAGCACAATGGCATTGGATCCGGCCCGGCTCCTGAGCCAGTCGGCCGCCTCCCGCAGGAGCTCCTTATCCGAGACCTCCATTTTGAGAACCACCAGGCGAGTGCCCGCAATCACAGGAGCCGCGCTTGCTTCAACTTCAATGAGACGGCGAAATGACTTCAAAAAAACATTTTTGAAATTCACCTGCAATTGCTTCAGGCGGTTTACCGCGGTTTTCAAATCCGCTTTCACCCGGTTATGATCCGATCCCAAAAAGGCCTCAATTTCCTTCAATTCAGCATCCTCTAGATCACGCTGCCCACGCGCCTGGGCTCCGGTTACCGCTTCAATACGCCTGACCCCCGATTGGATGGAGCTTTCGGACACGATGCAGAAGAGTCCGATCTCGGCGGTCTGCCGCGCGTGGGTGCCTCCGCAAAGCTCTGAAGACACCGGCCCAATCCGGACCACACGCACCTCATCGCCGTATTTGTCCCCAAAAAAGGCCATTGCCCCCGATGCCACCGCTTCTCGGGTAGTCTGAACGCGCGTCTCAGGAGAGAGGTCGTCCGCAATCCAGCGATTAACCCGTTGCGTGACCCGATCAATCTCCGCGGGCTTCATCGCCTCATAATGATAAAAATCAAACCTCAAACGATCGGGGCCGACGTAAGACCCCTTCTGTTTGACATGGTCCCCCAACACTTCACGCAAGGCGGCGTGCAGAAGGTGTGTGGCCGTGTGATTGGCGGTGATGCGGCGGCGGCGGTCCTCATTCACCTGCATCCTGACCGATTCACCGATCGTCAATTTGCAGCCGCCCTGGGTTTCGTGAAGCACCCAGCCCTCTTCCTTCCGCGTGTTTGTCACCTCTCGCGTCGACCCGCCGGCTGAGAGAATCCCGGTGTCTCCGACTTGCCCGCCCTGCTCCGCATAGAAAGGAGTCCGATCGGTAATCACCATTCCCGGAGACCCTGCCTCCAAACAATCGGCCGGCTTCCCGTCCACCACATAAGCCAGGACCCGCGCCTCAGCCTCAAAGCCGTCATAGCCGACGAATTCCGTTTCGGGGACATTCCGGGTAATACCGCCGTCCTTGCCGGCCACAAAAATACTTCCCGCGATTCGACTCGAACCTCTGGATCGCTCACGTTGGGTCTCCAGCAGATCCGCAAAAACCTTTTCATCGAATGCGACGTGAGCGCCTTCGAGGATATCCTCAAGGATATCCCGGGGCACCCCGTAGGTGTCATAAAACTCAAAAGCGGCCCGCGTCGCCGAGCGTGCCTGCTCGGCTGACCCCGAGGCGTTGCGGATCGAGGCAAGAATTTTATTCTGCGCCTCAGGAACGCGTGTACTCAAAATCCCCCAAAGCGCCTCCTCCTCTCGCGCAACCACAGAAACCGCATTGGCCTGGGAATGACGAAGCTCCGGGTATGCCCCGGCCATCGTTTGGCATATCGCCGGTACCATGGCAGACAAGGCCGGGCCCAAACAACCGGCGGACTTCAGGTGCAGGACGGCCTTACGGATGAGTTTGCGGACGACGTACCCCCGCCCCTCGTTCGACGGCGTGATCCCGTCCGTCACCGAAAACACCACGGCCCTCAAATGATCCATGACGGCGTTGCGGACCTTGGCCGGCGCTGTGCTGAAATGCCCGGCAGGATCCGCGGCGCACATGCGGTCGCGAATCATCACAAACAGATCGATATCAAAGTTCGAAGGCACCCCCTGCATCACGGCCGCAAGACGTTCAAGGCCCATTCCGGTATCGATGTTTTTTTGGGGAAGCGGCGAGAGAACACCTCCGTCACCACGGTCAAACTCCGTGAAGACAAGGTTCCAGATTTCCACACCTTTCCCCGGGGTCTCCCCGACATAAATTTCGGAACATGGCCCGCAGGGGCCATTCGGTCCGTCGCTCGGAGCGTTGGAGGGCCAGAAATTGTCCTCCGCCCCGTACTTCATGATCCGCGACTCCGGCAGTCCGATTTTCTTCTTCCAGAGATCAAAGGCCTCCGAGTCCTCGTGATACACCGAAACCCATAACCGATCTTCGGGTATTGCGAGGACCTTCGAAACAAAGTCCCACCCATAGGCAATGGCCTGCTCTTTAAAATAGTCTCCGAACGAGAAATTTCCGAGCATCTCAAAGAAGGTGTGATGATACGCGGTTTCTCCGACCCGCTCGAGATCCGCGGTCCGTACGCACTTCTGACAGCTGGCGGCTCGGCTCAAGTCCTTTTTGAGTCCCAAAAAATACGGCTTGAACTGATTCATCCCCGCCCCCGTAAAAAGCAGAGTCGGGTCGTCCTGAGGGCACAACCGGTCGGATGAAAAGATCCGGTGGCCCCGCTCCTTGAAGTATTCCAGAAACAGTGATCGCAGTTCGTCCGTCTTCATAACTCGAGCCCCCTCTCCGGGCCGTGGCGCGGTCCAGAGAGGGGGACGGTTTTCCTTTTCCCCTTGCCGAAGGACGCCTATTTCGTGGCTTCGCCTTCGATGGTTTGGTAGATCTTGGTTTCGATCTCTTTGAGGATCTTTGGGTTTTCTCTGAGATAGAGCCGCGCGTTTTCACGCCCCTGCCCCAACTTGGAATCCCCGTACACGATCCAGCTGCCGCTCTGACGTGTGATTTGTTTCAAATCCGCCATGTCCAGAATGGATCCGATATGCGAAACGCCTTCCGTAAAGAGCAGATCGAATTCCGCCTGACGAAAAGGCGCAGCAACCTTGTTCTTGACGATTTTGGCCCGAACCCGCGTACCGACGGTATCCTCACCCTTCTTCAGATTGGCGATACGCCGGATGTCAATGCGCACGGACGAATAAAACTTAAGCGCCCGTCCTCCGGGGGTGGTTTCGGGGCTTCCGAACATCACACCCACTTTCTCACGGATCTGGTTGATGAAGATCATGCACGTCTTGGATTTGGAGATGGAACCGGTCAACTTTCTCAGCGCATGACTCATGAGCCGCGCCTGCAGACCCACATGCGACTGCCCCATCTCACCGTCAATCTCGGCACGCGGCACCAGCGCCGCCACAGAATCCACGACAATCAGATCCACAGCGTTGGATTTGATCAGCATTTCGGCGATGTCCAAAGCCTGCTCGCCGGTGTCCGGCTGGGACACCAAGAGGTCATCCAGATTCACCCCGACGCTTTTGGCGTAGGTCGGATCAAACGCGTGCTCCGCGTCGATGAATGCGGCGACTCCGCCCTTCTTCTGAGATTGGGCGATAATACTCAGGCAAAGCGTGGTTTTGCCGCTTGATTCCGGCCCGAAAATCTCAACAACGCGGCCGCGGGGAATTCCCCCGATTCCCAGCGCAACATTGAGGGAAATGGCTCCGGTGGAAATGGACTCCACGTTCTGCTTGACGTTCTTGCCGAGGGTCATAATGGACCCCTCACCAAAATTCTTCTCGATCTGCGAAAGCGCCAAATCCAGCGCCTTACGCTTGTCTTCCGCCGAAGCCACCGTCTTTGTCTTTTTTGTACTCTTGGCTGACATATTAAACCTCCATGGAAGGAACACACCTTTTCTACGATTAAACCACCTTGCCGGGATGCATATTATACGTGCGCTTTCTGAGAGTGTAAAGGAACGCAGAGAGGTTCTGCCGGAAC
>JADGBA010000123.1 GCA_015231685.1 Candidatus Omnitrophota bacterium
TTTTTAGTCAACTCACTGGAATGGCACAAATGATGCAAGAAGGATACACGAAATTAGAGAGAATTCAAGAGACTGGTAGCCCTAACGGGAGTCGAACCCGTGTCTCCACCTTGAGAGGGTGATGTCCTAACCACTAGACGATAAGGCCCAGTAATATCGAGGCGTATTATAAACGATTATTCGTATTGGTCCAACATTAGGAATGCATGAGGTTTGATCTTCTAGGCGGATCGCGACATCACACGTTCCGCCATCCGGTAGATTCTCAGAAGCATCCCGGCGTCCACACGCACCGCCGGCGGCAATGCGAAGTGCACCGCCTTCTCGGGGCGTATCAGAGCGTCGGCCACCGTCCGAAGGTCCCTTGCCGCGCTCAGATTCCGCCGCTCGGTGGCGGTTGCAAAAAGATCAAAAAACCGCTCCAATTCCTGTGATTCGGGATCCAAATCAACGCGTCCCGCCCGATCAATGTACGCCGCCAGGAACCGGTTGGGCGCGACTCCAAATCGCCCGTCCGTTTCGGCGTCCTCCGTCACTACATAGCGGTCTCGGGACGAAGGCTCGGGCAACTCTCCGCTTGCCGTCAGGCTCCGCAAACGGCTTTGGCTGAGAACATGCGCGCGATTGGCCTCATCTTTCCCAAAACCCCGCGGAATGCCGGATCCCCCAACCGCAAACAAATCCGGCCGGGTGGTCCGGGAGACCAGTTCCTGAATCCTCACCAAAACCGCCGGATCTTCACACATGATCTGCACCACGGTCCTTTGGCTCAGATGCCGGGCGAAGCGCACCAACCGGTCCTCCCACATCGCCTCCAGAACCTCGGGATCGGCATCCTCCGCAGTATCGGGATACCACTTCACGAGAAGCGGCCGGTCAGCGAGCGATAATTCGGGGGCAACCTCGCGGGCATCAGCAAGACTCCACGCCAAAGAAGCCCCGGCCAAAGAAGCGCCTTCCCCGTCCGCATCTTTCGCCCGGTCCCTGTAATTATCTCTATCCGGAACCGTCCGTCCGTCCGGCATCCCGTCAATCCGATAGCGCCGATCAGTCAACGCCCCTGACAACGCGACCGTAACAAAAGACGTCTCCTCAAGACTCGTCCCATGGTCTTCGAGACCCAGCGCGAACCGCCGGTTCTCGAGCGCCGCCCAGCCGAATGCCGCCACGAGTTCGGCCGCAAACTTTCCCGCCTGAGTCTCCCCGGCGGGCGAAACCGGCAGGCGCGATCCGTACTCCCCGCTCTGGATAAGAATGGATTCCAAAAATTCCATTGTCGCCTGCGGAGACCGGCCGATCCACAAAGTCTTTGGGTCGGCACCCTGCATGTCTCGATTGTTCACGGCCAGAGTCCGCATCTCTGCCAGAGCGGCGTCCCGCGCCAGAACCTCATCATTGCCGATCTGATGGCCGTGCTCATCCCCGCGTTCAAAAAATTCATCCCCGAAGTAATACACCCACCGGGGATCAAGCGCTCCCGAGGCATCGCCCTTCAGGTAATCCCTCACAGCCGCCACCTTGTCCGCCCCCCGATGCGTGATATCCGTGGTCGAAGAGCCTCCGGAGCGGATATTGTATTCATCGGGATCATGGTCGTTTTTGCGAAGTTCCTCCCGAACGAGGTCCTGGAACCGGCCGCGCACGTCCAGTGCCGCCCCCTGCCAATTCATCTCCTGCATTCCCCTCACCGAAATACTCGCGACGCGGCCCGACTCCGCCATCCAACCGCGCCGCTCAATCCACGGCCAGCTCACGGGCTTGCCTTTTGCGATCCGCACCTGGACTTCCTCGGGGGTCAAAATCTCGGGCTTCCACCGCTTCCCGCGCATCCAGGGCGCGTCTAACTTCATAGTGTTGAACTTTTCCTGGTTGCGCGCCACGAACTCGGCCACGCGCTTCGGGTCATCCGCGCCGACAAATTTGGCCTTTGCCATTGTCAGAAGGGCCGCGCAGATGGCCTCTTCCAGTGCTGCGGCCGGCATGGCGTGGCGCTCATTAAAATGCCTCTGCCGCCGCACGCGCCCCAGACGGTCCAGGCGGATCTTGGTTGCCCCACCGTTAACATAAAACGTGAGGTTGTTGAGAGAGGCCACATCATCCTTCATCTGGTCTTTGATGGCCGCCAGAATCCTTCTCATCTGCTCATACTCGGAACTCCCCGAAATAATCCCCACCCGGAACCCCTCACGCAAAAGCCGCATCAGCATATAGGAAAGCTCTTCGTACTGAGTCACCGCGATGGCACCCTTGGGGAGAAGCGTCATGTCGACATCAAAGAGAAATGCCCCGCGCTCGAAGATGCTGCTTCGGTCGCGAATCATTGAGCTGATCATCGACCTGATCGCGGGATTCTCCCTAAAAAGCCCGTTCTCGGAACGGTCCGGAGCCTCACGCTCTTCCCCGCTCCGGGTCTTCATGAGACGCCCCAGATGATTCACCCGGTATCCGGCGTCTCTCAACCCCATGAGAGAGATCATCGCATCAGCGAGAACATTCGAAGAATAAAACCCGTAACGCGCGCTCATCCCCGCGTCCACCCCGATGCCACCGACCCGCCCCCGGGTCGCCTCTTCCACCGGCGAGAGCGCATCCCTCAATTCCGGGGCATTCTTGTCTTCAGGCAGGCCCGTCAGCACATAATGCACATAATCCGCAACGCCGGCCCAGTCATGATTCTCCGCGTAGAGACGCGTCTGCCGGGTCAGGTACCGGTAAAATCGGTCCAACCGATCGAGAACCTCGCCCGGGTGACTCGGTGCGTGCAGCGCCTGATCGAGACTGATCTTGACCGCGCGACGGTTGTCCCGGATCGCCTCCCGCACACCCGGAATGATCAGCGATCCGCCCGCATTCGTTTCCAGATGGTCATTAGAAAACAAAATCGCGTCCGCGCCCGTGAGAATCTCCCTGACCCTGGGACTCGCGGAAATGGTCCGGCCATTTGCCGCTTCAGTCGTCGCATACTCCGCCGAGAACAATTCCGCGACCTTCCGGGCCTGGGAAGGTTCAACCTGCCGGATCCCCCAGCGGAGTTCTTCCGTATTCACGGGAAAACTGATATTTGATCCGTCCAATTGCGGCGAACTGAATTCAATTCCGAAGGATTCGCGCAATTTGTACTCGACTTCACGGATAAAGCCATCATCCACGGCTTGATTCACAAGCCACAAACCCAAAAAGGGAGAGCTCGAGTTGTATTCGGTCAATGAGAATTCCGAAAAATACACCGTCCCGTCTTCCCTCACTCCGACGAGATGCTGGCGGGCTTCGGTCGGAAACACCACTTCATGACCCTCCTTCAAATTCAACAGCCTTCCCACGGAGTCAATCGCCTCCTGCCACGGCGTTTCGGAGGGGGTGCCGTCCCGACGGTTCTCAAAATAATGCCTCCCCCCCAGAAGAACAAGGCTCCTCAGGGGAACCGACCGGAAGCTGAACCGGCTCTCCGGGAACTGCTTGCGGTGCTCCGTGAGAAGGTCACAAAAATTCTGCAAATACCGGACAAGCACCCGCCGCTTCCCGGTATCCATCCGCATCGCCCTTTGATAGTGTGCCCGCATTTCCTGAGAGAGTTCATGCCGGTCCTCCTGCGGGTTTTGGAGGCGGGCCACCAGGAGGTTAACATCCTGGGCAAGCTCATCTTCCGTGCGCCCCATGCCCCGGAACCTCCCTGACAAAAAATCCCTCACCCGCACGTCGCGCGAGAGATCTATCAACGCCTTTCCGGCCCCCGCAACACCCGTCGCCCTGAATTCCCGCGATCCGTAGCGCCAGCTCCTTCCGTCATCCGTTGCCCCCAGAATGATCTTGAGATGCACGTTGGGAAGGGTCTTGAGAAGACTGGTCAGCTGCATGCCGCTGTTGCGGCGCCTGAAGCTCACAATACTGCGCGGACGCCCTGCATTGCCCGTTTCGAGATATTTCTGCTGATCAAAAACCGCGTCA
>JADGBA010000124.1 GCA_015231685.1 Candidatus Omnitrophota bacterium
ATCCAAAAATGCGGCAAACCGTCCAACAGATGGGGGGCGATCCATGAGAGGCATTGTCACACTGACGGTCAATCCGGCATTGGACAAGATGACATCCGTCCCGAGGGTCATCTGCGACAAGAAATTGAGGTGCCAAAAAATCGAGTTGCGGCCGGGCGGCGGCGGGATCAATGTCTCCCGCGCGATCCGCAATTTGGGCGGACGCTCGACAGCCTTCTTCACCGCAGGAGGGCATCAGGGGAAGCGGTTATCATGCGAGGTGAGGCGCTGCGGGGTGGACTCAAAGGCGGTCTGGATTGGCGGAGAAACCCGTGAGCATCTGAACGTGACCGAGACAAAAAAAGGCCGGCATTATCGCTTTGTAACCCCGGGCCCGCGGCTCACGCAATCGGAGTGGAAGCGCCTGCGAACCGCGGTGTTACAGCAGGGACCGCCCCCCGATTACCTGGTCATGAGCGGAAGCCTCCCCCCCGGGGTTCCGGCGTCTTTTTATGCCGGAATATGTGAGGGTGTCAGGCGGTCATGGCCCGGCACGCGTGTGGTGATAGACGCCGGACGTGAGGCCGTCCGGAGGGCGGCGGTCAGGAAGGCGGTTTTTTTGATCAAGCTGAATATTCGCGAGTTCCGCTATCTGAGGAGAAAAAAACTGAGGAACACCCGGCACATACTCGAGGAAGCGGAACGATTTGTAGACGGGGGGTATTGCAGGCTGCTCGTGGTATCGATGGGCAAAAGGGGCGCCGTATACGCGGATTCATCCGGAGCCCGTCATTTGCGGGCACCTGAAGTCAAATCGCGCAGCGTGACAGGGGCGGGAGACAGCATGGTGGGCGCGATCACGCTGGCTTTATCGCGAAAGAAGGACGTATGTCGTGCGGTCGTCGAGGGAATGGCGGCCGGCGCTTCGGCGGCCGAAAGACCCCCAACCCACTTGTGCCAACGAAGCGGAACCGCACGATGGCGCCGTCAGATCAACAGGCAGAACGGGATACACAACCATTCGCGCAGAAACAGCCATGAAGACCGTGAAGGTTGACGTTGCTGTCGTCGGCGCCGGAACAGCGGGGCTTGCGTCCCGCCGCTCGGCCCAAAAGGCGGGTGCGTCGTCCGTGATCCTGGATCCGGGGCCCCTCGGAACGACCTGCGCCCGCACCGGATGCATGCCGTCCAAGCTTTTGATTGCAGCGGCCGATATGGCTGAAGCGGCACGCCGGAGCAAAAAGCTTGGCATCTGCAACCGGGTGTCCGTTCGCGGCCGCGACGTGCTGGGACGGGTCCGCCGGGAAAGAGACCGGTTTGTGGCGTTTGTCATGGATGAGATCCGGGAATTGAAGAAAGACGGGTTTTTGATTGAGGAGAAGGCCGAGTTTACAGGCTCCGGGGCGCTCCGGGCGGGCTCTCACCGCGTGGAGGCCGCTTCGATTGTCATCGCCGTGGGATCCGGGCCGGTGGTGCCTCCGGCCTTTCGGGATTTGGGGCATACCGTGATGACTTATGAAGATTTGTTTGAGATGAAGGATTTTCCCGAAAGTGTACTGGTGATCGGCGCGGGCCTCGTGGGGCTGGAACTGGGGCAGGCACTTCAACGATTGGGAACCCGCGTGAGGGTGCTGGGCGTCCACGGCAAGGTGGGTTTTTTGGAGGACGCCGCTCTCCGGGAAGAAGCGACGAAGATTTTTAACCGGGAATTCCCGCTGCATACAACACACCGCCTGCTGGAAGTCCGGAAGCACACAGCGGGGGTGTGCGTCCGTTTTGAAGACGAGCGGAGCGATGTCCGGGAGGATTTTTTTGAACGGGTGTTGTGTGCCGCCGGACGCAAACCCCGTTGGCAAGATCTTTGCCCCGATAAGGCCGGAATCAGTCTGAACGAAGAGGGGCTTCCCGAAATTTGCCCGCGAACCTTCAATATCAAGAATACCCGTGTTTTTGCGGTCGGCGATGCGAACAGAATCCGTCCGGTGCTGCATGAGGCGTCTTTTGAGGGGCATATCGCCGGTCAGAACGCCGCTCGTTTTCCGCAACTGCGCGCCGCGCATCGCAAAACACCCCTGAATATTCTTTTTACGGATCCGCAGATCGCTTCGGCGGGAAGTGTGCCCGAATCGGCGGATCCCGGTATTGTTACGGCGGGAGTCTCTTTTGCGTCCCAGGGCAGGTCCCGGATCATGGATGAGAACCGCGGTCAAATCCTGCTGTATGCGGACCGGGTTACAAAAACCCTCACAGCGGCTGAATTGGTCGCCCCCCGCGCCGAGCACCTGGCGCATGAAATTGCCTGGATGATCGAAAGCCACACCAGAGTCGAGGACCTGGTGTCGCGCCCTTTTTATCATCCGACTTTTGAAGAAGGGCTTCATACGGCTTTGGAAAATCTGCTGGAAGCTCTCGGTTCCGACGTGTGATGCTCATATGCGGCGGTCTTCAGACGGCAGCCTCAAAGTTCTTCCGGGCGAATTCCCGGCTGATTCGTTCGGGTGACCGAGCGATGGCCCCCGCCACGGAAGGGCGCGTTATGTGGCTTCGATGGTTTCCGTGGAAGTTCCTTGTCAGGCGGATGGCACGGTCTCGCGGTTTTTTGGATCCGATGCGGTTTCTTGCGGCTGTGCAGCGTTTTGCCCGGCCTTCGGAGGTCCTGGCGCCCACCGAACTTCTGCGGCTCTCGGCGTTGTTGCATGCACGGGGCTTCATGAATGCCCAGGCGATTCAGCATAACCTCGATTGGGTTTGGCCGTATTGGGTTGAGCGTCATCTTGATCCGTCGGAGGAGTCTTTTGTGCCCCGTGCGTTTTCGCTCACGTATATCAATCTTACCCGGCGCAATTGGACGGCCGTGGGTCTGCCCGGACTGGGCCTGTACCCGATTGTTGATCCGCGGGGGTTGCGCTACTCGCACGAGGTTTGGGTGGCCGCCGGAGCTGAACAGCCGGAATGACATATTCGTATCAAGGCTCAAAGCATTGCCCGGGCGCGCCTCGCCGTGACTTTGCAACCGTACAACCCGGCGGGAGTCAGTTTTGTGCATCACATCCGACCGAGGAACATCATTTGTGTAGTGTTGGGGACAGATCACTTAATTACTTTGACTTGAAGGTATTTTAACTCAAGACATATAATGTCCCCATGGCAAGATTACCCCGGGTGGTTATCGAAAACACGCCTCACCACATTACCCAGAGAGGGCATCGTGGACACAAGGTTTTTTTGAAGAAATCCGACAAAGCCGAATATCTTTGTATCCTGGCGGACATTGCCCATAAGTATGGCGTTGCTTTTTGGGCTTATTGCCTGATGGATAATCACGTTCATTTTGTTGCGGTGCCGGCCCAGCCGCAGAGCCTGGCCAAGTGTTTTCAGGAAACCAATAAGACGTATACCCGCAAGGTCAACCTCAGGGAAGGGTGGCGAGGGGGCATGTGGGAAAGCCGGTTCAAAAGCTTTGTTCTCGACGAGAGTCACCTCTACGCCGCCGTCCGGTATGTCGAAAGAAATCCGGTCCGGGCTGGGATAGTGAGCCGTGCGGAAGCATACCCGTACTCGAGCGCCAAAGCCCATGTGTTTAAGACAAACGACCCTCTGATCAAAGACTCGTTTTTGACCAAAGAAATCATTGATTGGGCGGAGTATCTGCGGGATCCGGACGATCCCGTCGATACCATGCGTCGGCATCTGAGTACGGGAAGACCCCTGGGCGGGCCTGAATTCATTCAGAGAATCGAGCGGCGGCTTAACCGCGTTCTGAAGAAGAAAAAAACGGGCCCTAAAGAGCGGTTGAATCAGAATTAAGTGATCTGTCCCCAAATCTTCACGGTCGCTAGATTGCGGCCACTTGAAATATCGCTAGTAATCTAGTAAACTACTATAATAAAGGTCAATTCCGTTTTTAGCTTTTAGTCTTTTAGCCTTGAGGTGTCCATATATGTCT
>JADGBA010000125.1 GCA_015231685.1 Candidatus Omnitrophota bacterium
ACTTTTACCCTACAAACCGAAAGCCTCGGCGTCGAGGATGTGCTCACGGCGGACGGCGTTCTCTTCAAGAATACGCTCAAAATCAGACAGACCCGGACGATTTCTGTTCCCGCGTCGGGGTACTCGCAGGTGTTTGTGGGGGTCACGTGGTTCGCGGAGAATTTTGGAGAAGTTAAAGAGGTGAACACGGCGACGGCCGAAACCTATCAAGTCACCTCGGGTGTGACCTATTACGCTTCGGGCCGCAAGATGAGCGAGCTTGCCGCGGCGGCGGATGCGGGCGGGTTTGTGTATTTTGAATACGAGGATACCGCTTCGGGGCGTGTGGTTCTGCGCCGCAAGGCGGATGCGTCTTATGATGTTCCCCGTTATACGGGAGATTCTTCTGCGGCCTCTTTTGTTGAAAGTTATTCCGCGGCGGGAGATCTTGTGGAGTATCTGGAATACTACGATTCGGGTAATCTCAAAAGCCGCCGCACCTTTGCGGCCGACGGAACGGTTGGCGGGATATGGCAGCACATCGACGAAGATTATTACGGCGGTGGCGCGGGGCGTTATTCGAGTGTGTATGATCCGGCAACCGGCAGAACCGATTATAAGGAATACTGGCCCGGGACGGACCAACCCAAGGTGACGCGTCATCATAGCGGCGCGTGGGACGGGACCGTGATCAGGCATCAGCCGTACAGCTTTTATCCCTGGAATCCGGGACCCAAGTATTACTTTTCTTACGGCAACCCAAATTTTAAAGATCCACAATTCTTTTGCGATATCAATGGGGACGGTGATCAGGACATCTTGATCTCGGCGGCCGGTACGGATATGGACAATCCGAATAACGGAAGAGTTTATGTCATCTTCGGCGGGGAGGCTCTGCCCGCGAGCATCGATCTCGATCAGCTGGAATTCAACGGGTCCAATGGTTTTGTGATTGAAGGACTGGTTTCGGGGGCGGGGTATTCTTCGGATTTTTCGGCCAACCCGTGGATGGATTTTAACGGCGACGGCTTCAATGATGTCTTGATCAATACGTCCGTGGTGGAGGGGATCGGGTTAGAGGAAGCCGGATGGGATTATGTGGTGTTCGGGCGGGCGGAAGGTTTCCCCCCCGTGATCCATGCGGCCGATCTGGACGGCACCAATGGTTTTAAGGTTCCGGTGCCTGAAACGGATCATGAGGTGCGCATGGGTTTCTATGAAGACATAAACGGTGACGGATATGACGACTTCTTTATCTCCGTGGGCAGAACGTCCGGCGCCTATCCTTCGGCCTACGATTACTATCTGGTGTTTGGCAAAGCCGGGGACTATGACCCCCTTATGGATTATGAGAATCTTGCTCCGGGCGAAGGGTATGTGTTCAGCCCCGGTACCGACGGCGGATCCGGGACGTTGGGCAGCCGGCTCTTGCATGCGGATATGAACGGCGACGGGCTGACGGATTTTGCCTTCGAGATCGTGGGATATGATCCCTCCGAACCGGACAAAAGAAAAATCGCCGTTCTTCTAAGATCGGCCTTCACGCCGGTGGAGATTGACCCGCTTTCCATCACCGCCAACGGCACTGACGCGTTCATGATCGAGGGAATCGAGGCTGATGCCTACACTTCCATGACGACGCAGGATATCAATTTTGACGGATACGACGATATCCTGATTCAAGCCAAATCCCGATCGCATATCGATACTTATGCTGTGTTCGGAAAACCCGGCGGATTTGAGGCATCCATCGATGTCACGCGTCTGGACGGCACCAACGGCTTCAAGATCAGCCGCTCGTTGGATTCGCGGGGGCATCAGAAGCGAAGTGGCGAATTCAAACGTGAAGGTGCTATCAAACATTCCGTAGAACGCAAGCCCGTCCGCGTCCAGACTGTACTCCTGTGTTTCTCCCTCGCTGGACTCCACCGCCCAAACCGTATGGCCGCTGACCTGCCCGCTGCCGGAGACTTCAATCACCTCCGTCCCCGTATTCGTGTCGTAATTCCAAAGATTCTGAAGCTGCAACGGAAGGTATTTGACGAAGTCGAATTCCGCCGCCTGCGCATGGGCCGGCACTAAGACAAAGCCACAAATAATCGCTAATGTTAATAAAGATTTAAAAGAATCACCCACAATAATACGCATTTTTTGACCCCCGACTTTTTGTCTTAAACCTATGTAAAATCTAGTGTAATAGAAATTGTCTATTCGGACAACAATTTAGTGAGAGGCGGGGAGAGCGGGGGGTGCGGGGGGTGTCAGTCCTTGAATATTGCATGAGAAACCGCTCAGCCGGCCGCCCAAACCCCGCACACCACGAGACTCCAACCGACCACCGTACTCAGAATATGCATTGCGGGATACCGCAGGGCCATCTCCTCGAGCGGCAGCCCCTTTTCCTTGACCATCAATCGCTTCACAAGGCTTCCCGCGCCCAGGTGAGCGCACCTGCTTCGCGGACAGTGCGGATTTCCTTCTGGATATCACTGAAGTGCATTTCGGTGCTTGAGAGCACATAGAGTTTGCGCTCGACGAGGTTGTTGATTTTTTCGTAGGCTTGGATTTTTTTGTTGAGCGCCTGTTCCTTGGCGAGAATCGCTTCCTTACTCGAGAGATGGCGTCCTTCTCGCGCACCACCTCTTCCACCGCGCGTTCGGCTTCCTTCTTTTCCATCTTGACCGCCTGCACGTCAGTCAGCGCTTCATCGAGATTTTTGGAAGCTTCCTCCGCCAGTGCCGCTGAGGCCAGCACCGGCAGACAGACACACAGAATCACGATGCCCGCCTTACCCACCTGCCCATTCAGGTGTTTCCTTTCTTGATGCCCCAGACGGCCGGACAGGCGCGTCTAGTTGCTGCTATTCGGATCCGGAGGCCGGCCCACACGCAAATGATGTTCCTCATCCCCCAACACGATCACCACCTCAAAAAAATCCGCCTTCCCCCACTCCGCCATCACCGTTCCTCCGGAGCGGCCTCCCGGCGGAAGCACATGGTCCCTCAAAAGGGCACGCTGGACACTGGCCAGCCAGGCGGCATCGGATTGCTGGTTTTGCTTGAGTTTTTGTGTCACCTGAGAATTGGTGAGAATCTGTGTCCCCAGATTCACAATCTGCCCGATTCCCGAAGCGCTTTGCTGAAGCAGACTGCCGCCGACACTCGCGGCGCTGTCGAAGACTCCGAGAACCACGCTTCCTGTGGTGAGCTTCCTGCGGCTGAGCGCCGCGTACTCCTCCGCTCCATACACTTTGAGGGGCCTTGCGTGACCGGCCCCGTCAAGGGCCCAAAGCTCAAATGCCGAAGGGCGAACATCAAGGTTGTGTTCCGAACGGTTCACAAAATTCAAATTGAGCATCATTTCGTTGCCGGCAACCTTGTGCGCCGCCAAAGAAACACTCGAACCCGGCTCCTCAGAAACAACCGTCGACTGCCCCGGACGGTCATAGGACGTCATGGCGTACTGACGCGTGGTCGCGCAACCGGTCAGCATCAGAGCTCCGATCGTGATCACGGACCCATAAAAAGCGAATGGCTTATCCCGCATATACGTATCTTACTTCAAATACCCCGGAATCCAAACCCGGCCCCGCTCCCCTAGTCGGAACCGAAGTCCGGATCGACCGGATTACCGGAGAGCCCGCGAAGCACCCGGTAGACGGGGTCGGAGGTTTCGATTTTGTGGTCGGCAAGACAAAGGGCTGCGGCGGCATAGACAGTTGCTCTGACCGGAAGCACCGGCCAATCATCGAGAGTCTGGCCAACCTGCCGGACAGGCAGTTCATACCCGTCGAGGCCCAACGCAATAGCCGCGGTCTGTCCCGACAAATGACGGCGCCCCAAATCATTTCGGATCATGCGCACCAGAACTTCCTCGCGTTTAAACAACGCTTCACCGAGTCGTGAAGCCGCGATTGCGGTCACGTCCCAGGGGAGATACGGAC
>JADGBA010000126.1 GCA_015231685.1 Candidatus Omnitrophota bacterium
TCTGGGGGATGATGCTTTTGCAGTGTCTTTGCGGCGCTCCCTGGCACAAATCGCGGGGGACGTTGCCCGAATCCGGGGAGCGGATATCCGGGTGGAGCCGTCGAGCTGTCTGGGTTGTCCCTACCGGACGCTTTGCCGCGTAGAGGATTACGCGGGGAACCAGAGAAGTCTGTGAAGTG
The DNA here is from genome assembly GCA_015231685.1 of Candidatus Omnitrophota bacterium. Lineage (GTDB taxonomy): Bacteria > Omnitrophota > Gorgyraeia > 2-02-FULL-51-18 > JAGOUK01 > JADGBA01. The sequence goes on from JADGBA010000126.1 coordinate 180, forward strand.
TCCGCGAACTCCCCAAAAGACGTCGCGCGCTCTTCCGAGAGGTTTGAGCCCGATTCAACACCAGGCGCTTCGTGCAGCCGCGCGCCACGTGGTGGTTGCCGCCGGCGCGGGTTCAGGAAAAACCCGGGTGCTTGTGGAACGTTATGTGCACGCCATCACGGTAGAGCGCCTTCGTCCGGAGCGAATCATCGCCATCACTTACACCCAGAAGGCGGCGGCCGAGATGCGCCGAAGAATTACGGATGAGCTTACCGGGCAGGGTCTGCATGAGGCGGCCGAGGCCCTGCAGCGGTCCCACGTTTCGACGATTCATGCGTTTTGTCTGAGGCTCCTGGAAGAGAACGCCATTGAGGCCGGATTGGATCCGGCCTTTTCGGTGGCGGCCGAGGAACGGACGCTGCGGTGGAAGGACCGTGTGGCCGAGGAGGTTTTGGGCCAGGCGTGGGCGGAAGACCCCGGGGGCATGAAAGCGCTTTTTGATTACGCCCCGCCGGAAGAGTTCAAGAAGGAGCTTTTGGCGCTTGACGCGTGCCGGCGTTCACGGCCGGCAGAGCGGCCGGTCGGCGCGGTCCGCCCGGAACCGTATATAGAGGCGCTGCGGCACTGGATCGTTTCGGCTTCCGGTTTTTTGAAAAAGGATTTTGAGCGCTTTGATTTTTTGGAGGCGCCTTGCGCGGCTTTTCAGACAGCGCTGGCGAATTCTTCCGACGCCGCACCCCTTAATGTTGCCCGTATGGCCGCTTCAGCCGCGGCCACAAAGCTTGCGCGTGTCCGAAAGAAGGAATGGGCTGCCGAAGCATCGGCGCTGGCGGAGGAGACGCGCAGGATTTGGGCGATTCTGGCCGATCATGCCGCCTTTCTTCGTTCCGGGCGCATCGAGGCGCTTCTGGACCGATTTGACCGGCTCTACCGGGAAACCAAGCGTCGCCACGCCGCCATTGATATGGACGATCAGCTTTTGGAGGTGTCGAGGCTTGTCTGCAAAGCTTCGTTCAGAGAACGGTTTGCGCGACGGTATGATCTTCTGATGATTGATGAGTTTCAGGACGTTAATCCGCTTCAGGGCAGGATCCTGGATGAACTGACCGGTAAACTCAAAACCTTCACGGTGGGAGACGTGCGGCAGTCCATCTATGGTTTCCGTTATGCGGACAGCCGGTTATTCGCCAGGAAGATATCCGACGCCCGGGCAACAGGACACGGGGCCGTGGAAATGAATGAGAACTATCGTTCCGATGCCCAATTGGTGGGTTTTGTGAACCGGGTATTTGGTTCCCGTCCGGCTGTGGCGGATATGACCTTCGGGGAGCTCGTGCCGCGCCGTACGGGGGATCCGGCAGCGGCTCCCCGGATTGAAATCATCCGGGTGCGGTCCGATGCGGACACGAAGGACCGGCTGGACGATTTGCGCCGCCGGGAAGCCGGTCTTCTGGCCGAAAGGATACTTGAGTGGACTCGTGTTCCCGGGAATACCTCGGAAGCGAACCCGCCGGATCTACGGCGATTTGGAGAGATCGCGCTTCTTTTCAGGACACGCAGTGCGATGGCGATCTATGAGGAGGCGCTGCGGCGCCGCGGCATTCCATATCAGGTGCCCGGAGGCGGAAGTTTCTATGAAACGCTTGAGGTTACGGATCTTCTGGCCGCGTTAAGCGCGCTCCTTTTTCCGGGGGATGACCTCAAACTCGCGTCGGTTCTCAAATCGCCGGTGGCGGGTCTGTCGGACGATGCGATGGCGCTCCTTCTATCCGACCGGCAGTCGGGTTTGTGGGATGCCTCGGACAACCTCCCGGCGCTTTCAGAGCTGCCCGCGGAGGATCTGAAGCGTTGGCATCGATTCATGGCCTGGTTCAGGCCGCTTGTTTCCCGGCGTGATACGCTCACGCTTGCGGGGCTCATTCGCCTCATTACGGAGGAGAGCGGTTATGACCGTTACCTCTTGACGCTTTCTGACGGCAAGCGAAGGGTTCTCAATCTGGAGAGACTGGCGGAGAAGGCCCGGGAATTTGAGGCGGCCGAAAAGGCGGGCCTGTCACAATTTTTGAGCTGGATGGAATATCTGCGTTCCGAAGAAATGGACGATGAGTCACAAGCGAGTTTTGCCGACAGTTCCGGCTGTGTTCAGCTTTTGACGGTGCATGGATCCAAGGGGTTGGAGTTTCCGACGGTGTGTCTGGTGGATATGGGTGCGGAGGCGGCACGTACGCGCAAGTCCCGCAGGTGGATGCTGACGGATGCGAACGAGGTGGTTTGCCGCGCCGAAAAGCCGGAGGCGGACCTTGAAAAGAAATGGGGCCTCACGCGATATGCGGCAGCCATCGAATCAGCCGCACGCTCAGCCGATGAAGAAGCGGACCGGCTTTTTTATGTCGCGCTGACGCGTGCGCGTGAGCGATTGTGCCTCTCAGGAGCCCACCGGCCCGGAAGTGGAGACAAAATTCGTTCATGGATGGATCAGCTTCTTGCCGTCGAACCCGCCTGGGCTGAGGTGGATACCGATACCGAGATGCAGTGGGAGGGGATCGGGATGTGTCTCTGGTGCAGTCCCCCGGCGCCGGACGAAGGGAGAAAACCCGGGATGGGTGTCGCGGAGGATTGCGCAAATCGTCTCGAACGCTTTCGTAAGGTGTGCGCCGAGCAGGATGATCGTCTGGGCCCGCTCCTGCAACGGCGGCAAACGCACGAGAGACCGTATGTCCAGACCGTGAATTTGACGGTTTCTGATCTTTTGTATTCTGAGCCGGAAGACTTCGGAAGCGCGGACCCCAAAATCGGAGAAGACTTTGAGTGCCCGTCCGAATCCACCGAGGAGCCTTTCCTGAGTCCTTCGAGTTACGGCGATCTGTTTCATGCCATGCTACAAAGGGTGGATTGGATGCGCCCCCCGCACGAATCGATCCGGCAGCTCCTCGAGCAGTTCGGCGACCGGATGGAAGTGGCTACCCGGAGCGGACTCAAGTCCGAACTTGAAAGTCTTTTCCGTCAGAATTGGGTGAAGGAAATCCGTGCCGCTCAGAAGAAAGACCGGGTTTGCCAGAGAGAGCTGCCTTTTCTTTATCGCGTGGCAAACGGGGTGCGCGAGCTGGGTTATCTCAAAGGCCAGGCGGATCTGTTGTATGAAGCTCCGGATGGACGCTGGGTGCTTGTGGATTACAAGACCACTCGCGCCGAAAATGAACATCACCACCGGCAGATCAGGGTATACGCCTTCTGTCTGAAGGCCCTTTTTGGCGGAAAGCCCGAGCGTGCCTTTTTGTACTATTCAAAAGCCGCACGCGCCGTCGAAGTGTCGCTGGAGGGGTTAGATACGCCGGACTTCCGGGCAGAATTGACGCGGGACTATGAGCAGGCGTCTCTCAAGGCCATTGGGGATTCGCCGTACCCGCAGGTTAAAAACTCGGGACAATCACTCCCGATTTTTGTATAATTTGCAGTCTGTGAATTTCGGTAATCCTGGGGTTTTGGGGCTGTAGCTCAGCTGGGAGAGCGCCTGCATGGCATGCAGGAGGTCAGGGGTTCGATCCCCCTCAGCTCCACGTTTTTCTTTGTCGGATACGTCCGGCGAAGGGTTGTATCGGCTAGAGTGGCGGAACTGGCATACGCGGCGGTCTCAAAATCCGCTCTCCGCAAGGGGTTGAGGGTTCGACTCCCTCCTCTAGCAGTTTTTCAAATCTTTCCGGTCGTGGCATAATTCAAGCGGTTATCTTCAGATGTCCGGCCAAGGC
>JADGBA010000127.1 GCA_015231685.1 Candidatus Omnitrophota bacterium
GTGATAAAGGCAAAAATCGCGGCGACGGCATAAAGGGGGCTGATAAAGCCGACGCGAATGCCCACAGCGGTCGACATGGCCATCACCAGAGAAGCGTGGGAACTCGGCATCCCGCCCGACCCCACGAACCACTTGAAGTTGAAGCGTCTTTCACGTACGATTCCGAGCGCGACTTTCATGCACTGCGCGATAAACCAACCCCAAAACCCCGAAAAAATTACGGGATTTCTGAAAAAGTCGGTCCAACTGTTGGCTGAAAGTTCCAAAACGGCGTGCCCGCTTCCCTTGGTTTGATTCTTTCGTGGCTTGAAGTCTATGTATTATACGTAGTTATGCGCGGACTCTTCAAGCATTTAACGTCATTTAACTGCTTACGGCGGTTCAAGCCCTTCCGCGGCGGCCTACTTTCCGATGCAGAATCGACTGAATACGAGATCCAGAATATCCTCCGTCGTCACCTCTCCCACCAATTGGCCCAGCGCTTCCATCGCAATACGGAGATCGGATGCGGCAAATTCGGCGGAGAGACCTTGACGAAATGCTTCTGATGCTTTTTCGAGATACTCACGGCTTCGCTGACAAAGCTCTTTTTGCCGGGAGGTATAAACCCAGGCGTCCTCATGGGGCCACCGGGTCCAGGAGGCAATCTGTTTTTCGAGCATAGCTTTGAGCTCCTCCAAACCGCCGTCAGTCCTGGCGGAAGCGGCAACACACGGTCCGCCCGTAAAGCGATTGCGTGCCGCCTCCGCGCCCGGACATTCCAGATCGGACTTGTTGATCACAAGAATTCGTTCACGGCCTTCAAGCGACTTCCACGCTTCTTCCTCGGCGGGCTGCGGCGGACGGGTTCCGTCAATCACAAAAAGGATAAGGTCGCCCTCTTCGATCATTCTCCGGGAACGGCGGACGCTTTCGGCCTCCAGAAGCCCTGTGTCCTCGCACAGTCCGGCGGTGTCCCACAGGCGAAGCTCGATTCCGCCCAGCTCAATCGCGGCCTCCACGCTATCCCGGGTGGTGCCCGGCAGGTCACTCACAAGCACACGGTCGCATCCCAAAAAGGCGTTGAACAAACTCGACTTGCCTACATTGGGGGCGCCCGCAAACACAACCGATAATCCCTCCTTGAGAATACGGGCCGAACGCGAAGACGCAACCAATGTTTCGATGCGGGCGGCAATATCGCGGCATTCATCCCCGAGCCGTTGCGGCACCTCTCCGTCAAGACGTTCCTCCGGAAAATCCAGAACGGCTTCGATTCGGCTGAGAAGTTCCGCGATCCGGTCACGCTCACGGCGAATCGCGGCAGAGAGCTTTCCTTCGAGGTGCCGGCGGGCCGCGCGGAACGCTCCCTCGGTATCGGCCTTGATCAAGTCCAGTACCGCCTCAGCCTGCGGAAGGTCCATTTTGCCGTTCAAAAAAGCCCTTTGCGTGAATTCTCCCGGGTTCGCCGCTCGGGCGCCGAGCCGATAGCATTCCTCGAGAATATTCGTAAGCACCCGCCGTCCTCCATGACAAAAAAACTCAACCACATCCTCCCCGGTATAACTGCGGGGGGCCCTGAAGCCGATGCACAACACTTCATCCAGCGTTTCAGGGATGTCGTTTCGGCGACGGACCACACGCCCGAATAAAGCCTTCATCGGACTCGCCCCGGATAGACGAATCCCGCTCCGGGATTCAAACAGGCCGTCGGCAATGCCATATGTGCCGGGGCCGCTCACACGAATCACCCCGATCCCACCCCGGCCCACAGCGGTGGCAATCGCCGCAATGGTATCGCCGGAAGAATCAATTTTCATGGAAATACACCCTCGCCTCTCCGGCGAGATACATGGATCCGGTCACGAGTACAAGATCCCCCGCACGTACGTTACTCCGGATGTGTCCAAGCGCCTCGGCGACGTTTCGAACGGCTTTGATGCGGGGCGCCAAACGACCCGAACGCCGGCGAAACTCCGATGGCGTGAGCGCCCGCGGAGAATCAATCCCGGCAGCCAGAACACCGCACACAGGAAGCTTCAACAGTTCGTTCAAAATACGCCTCACTTTCTTGTCCCGAAACACGCCTATCACCAACCAGACCCGTTTAAACCGCAGGTGCCGGAGAACTGCCGCGACGAGCGCGCGGGCGCTCTCCATACTGTGGGCTCCGTCCAGAATCACGGGGCATTTCCACCGCACACGCTCAATTCGCCCCGGAAGCCGGCAATGGGCCAGCCCGCGAATGATGGCGGCAGGACGAAGCGGCGGCCAGCGTAGATTACCGTAAACGCGCGCCGCCTCAACCGCCAGAAGCGCATTCTCCGCCTGATGCTCCCCTAGAAGTCCCAAACGCACATCCAGACACGGACCCCGCACGTCCCGAATCACAAAACGCTGTCCCGCAGCAAGGGAGTGACACGCGTCCGCCCGCATAAATCGCCGCGGATCGTGCACCGTGGCGTGAACCGCATCCGAAGAGCGCTTCAGAACTTTTTGGACTTGAGGCTGCCCGGGAGACGCGACCACCTGTTTGCCGGCCTTGATAATGCCGCACTTCTCACGCGCGATGGCACTGAGCGTGTTTCCCAGAACTGCCGTGTGCTCATAGCCGATCGCGGTAATAACCGCGACATCGGCGCACGCAACATTGGTGGCGTCAAACCTCCCCCCGAGGCCCGTCTCGAGGACTACCGTATCCACACGCTTCTGCTTAAAATAGATCAGCGCCAGGGCCGTCACACACTCAAAGTAGGTGCATCCCTCGCCGCGAACGCGGATACCGCGAAACACGGAATCCCATCGACGGATCAGCCGCACGGCCTCGGCGTCCGTGATCAGACGCCCGTTGACCCGAATCCGCTCATTCCATTTCTCAATATGCGGCGAGAGGTACAGCCCCACGCGACGGCCGGAGGCCCGGAGAACCGAGGCAATCATGGTCGCGGTGGACCCCTTCCCCTTGGAGCCTGCCACGGCGATGATTCCAAAATCGCCGCGTTCGGGATGGTCGCACGCCTCGCACAACCGCTTCATACGCCGAAGCGTGCGCGCATAGCGGAACTGTCCGGTTTTTTCGAGATTCACAAACTGTCGGAAGTACGAATCCGGATTCACCGGAAACTCGCAGGCATCCCGGGCGCAGATCAGTGCGTGAAGTGACGCACGCCGGCGAAGACCATACTGAGCTTCGCACGGTCCGCTGCCCGGATCACCTCGGCGTCCTGAATGGAGCCGCCGGGTTGAATAAAAGCCTTAATGCCTTTTTTGGCGGCCACCTGGATTGAATCCGGCTTCCGAAAAAATCCGTCCGATGCCAGGACGGCGCCTTTGGCCCGCGGGCCGGCCTTGCGAAGTGCTGTCAGCACCGAGTCCACCCGGGAGGGCAGCCCCATTCCGATCCCGATCGCCTGGGAATTTTTGACAATGACAATCGCGTTCGACTTGACGAACCGGAGCAGCTTGAATCCCAGAAGCATATCCGACGTCTGAGCGGTTGTCGGCTTCTTCCGGGTGACTGTCTTCAGTGCCTTGACTCCGACGTCCTTCCGATCCGGCTCCTGCAGGAGCAGTCCCCCGGAGATTTTCTTAAAGTCCCACGGGTCACCGGAGGGTTTGGGGTCCATCCGGACAATCCTCAAGTTCTTCTTCTTTCTGAGCACTTCAAGCGCCCCGGAATCAAAGGCCGGCGCCACCACACATTCCAGAAAACCGGCCGACGTGATCGCCCGGGCCACGGCGGCCGTAACGCCGCGGTTGAGTCCGACGATGCCTCCGAAAGCGGAAAGCGGATCCCCGGCGAATGCCTGTTTGAAAAGCTTCACGGGATCCTTACCCACAGCAAACCCGCAGGGATTGTTGTGTTTAACGACACACACGGCCGGGTCATCAAACGCGCTCGTGATCGA
>JADGBA010000128.1:0-579 GCA_015231685.1 Candidatus Omnitrophota bacterium
AACAGCTGATGGTGCGCAGAACCATCATAAATCTACAGTCTATCCTGAATCGGCTTAGCCGGCATGCACTCAAAGTGGTGCTATTCGGCAGCTGTTCCCGGGGCGAAAATACCGAAAACAGTGACATCGATCTTTTTGTCATGACTCACGGAACCCCCGAAGCAATTCATGACGCGGTCAAGAAGAGCGCCAAACATCTGAAGCTGCAACTCGTAATCCGTAATCCCCAGGAATACGCCGGGATGCAGGCTCAGGAACGCCTCTTTGTTTCAGAGATTGAACGAGGGATCACGCTTTGGGAGAAATAAATGCCAACTGATTTTGAGAATTGCCTCAAGAAGGGCACGCTCAAGGAATTCTCCAGAGGCACCACGCTGCTTTTCAAGGAACTGACTGCGTCGGAAGAGGATTTGCGCGCCGCCAAAGAAAGTCTCGCCGCAGGCAAATTCAAATGGGCTGTGATTCAGGCTTATTACTCGATGCTCCATTCCGCAAGAGCACTTCTCTACGCGAAGAATTATCGCGAACGCAGCCACTACTGCCTCCAAGTCGCGATCGGCGAATTGTATGTGGGGCCCA
>JADGBA010000128.1:660-3886 GCA_015231685.1 Candidatus Omnitrophota bacterium
TTCGCGAAGAAGCGGATTACTACAATCGTTGGTCGCTTGAGGGGGCCAGATCACTGGCAGAATCTGCGGATCTCTTCTTGAAAACCGCGAACACGCTTTGCAAATCAGCATGATTCGCTCTTATTCCTTCGCACGCCCCTTCACCCCCCCCTCGGCTGATCTACCGATCACCTCAGTACTTCGTCTATTAATTAAATAGGTACACATACAATTAATTAGCCAAGCAAAACGACACCACTTACACGATCTGCGTATTTTCGCCTAATTAATTGTATGTGTACCTAATTTATTAATGCGTGAATTACTTAGATTTCTTCCAGGCCCCGGCGGCAGAGATCCGTGACTACGCGCCGCGGCAAAAGCCTCAGCAGGAAGTGAACAAGGATTTTGTTTTGTACGCCGTGCACCGCGATGCAGCGGCCTTCGAGCATCGAGCGGTAGCCGTATTCGGCGACGTTGCGCGCCGAAGCGGCGGGGAACTTGTGCGCCCGGATCTTCGTCGCGCCCGCCCGGGTGGCAAACTCCGAAGTCGTCTGCCCCGGACAAAGCGTCGTGAGCGTCACGCCCGTGCCTTGAAGCTCGTTGGCCACCGACTCCCCGAAAGACACCACATACGCCTTCGACGCGAAGTACACCGCCTGAAGCGGCCCGGGCACGAAGCCGGCCACCGACGCCACGTTGAGGATGCGGCCGGTTTTGCGCTCAATCATCGGCTCCATGAAGAGCCGCGTGAGGGCCGTCAGCGTGACGACGTTAAGATGAATCATTTCTTCATCGAGCTTCAAATCACTCTTCGAGAAGAATCCCGCCTTGCCGAATCCCGCGTTGTTGATGAGAATATCGACGCGGATTTTGGCCTCTTCGACTTTCTGGTAAAGCTCCCGGGCAGAATCCGGCACGGCCAAATCCTGGCGGATCACCGTTACCTTTACCTTGAAGCGCTTTTTGATTTCTTCCTTCAGTTCATCGAGCAGATTCTTGCGCCGGGCGACGAGCACGAGGTCTCCGCCCTTTTGGGCATGAACGATCGCAAGCTCCCGGCCGATGCCGCTTGAGGCCCCCGTCACAAGGGCGGTGGGGTTATTTCGGTTTGGCATGGGACCCTCCTTCTTTGGGGTCGGACTTCAATGCTTCCAACAATTGTTCCTTAAAAAGGGTTCCCCGCTTCATGTGAGCGCGAACGCTGATCACGTTGATCGCCAGCAGCGCCGGCACCACGCGCTTGTATTCGGTACCCATGAGATCGTTGACCGACAACGCCACGAGCGCCCAGCCCACCGGCCCCAGAATCAGCGTCGCCGTGCGGCTTAAGATCACGCTCGCGCCGAGGGCCAGCTCCGCGCCCAGATTGATCCTGAGAATCGCCGCGGCGGTGTAGAGCGCGGTTTCGCGCGCCAGATGGATGCCGACCACATGAGCGACGAAGAGTTCGCTGTGCTGAATGAGGGACGAGACATCCGCGGTGTCAAAATCACGCTGAAGATTCTTTTTTTCCTTCGAAGAAAGCTTTTGCCACATCCGGCGGATAAGCTTCCTCTTGTCCGCGGGAGTCATCGAGGCGAGAAGTCGCTCAAACATCCGCATTGAGAGAACGTGGAGGCGTGTCCAACCGTCCCCGTGAACAGGTTTGAGCTTGAGCTTTTTGGCGATGCGGTCACACATCGCCTCGAGCGTCGGCCGCCGAACCATGTAGCCGACCGGCGTCTGGTAACAGCGATAAAGCTTGCGGGTCACACCTTCGGCCAGTTCCGGCTTCGATCGCGCCAAAGGAAACTGCAGAATGCGCGCCAATTCCTGCAGCTCCTCGACGCGCGCGTGCTTCAGGAGAAACCGCTCAATCATGGCGGCGGACACACCGCCTTCAGGTGTTTTTGGACGAAAAAGTCTGGAAATCACCGGAAGCGGAGACCCTATTCTGCCGCTGCCGTCAGGCCGCGGACGCCGCAGCCGACGGCTGAACCGGGCGGGCGGCGCCCGGCGGCACTCCGGCCCCCGCAGGCGCGGGCTTCTTCGGCGCTGTCAAAAACCCGTAATACTTCTTCGCCTGCGCCCGGATCACCTTGCGGTACTGAAACACATGAATGAAGGAGAGCGCCAGACAGGTGTATCCGGCGATGATATGAAACAGCATCACCGTTTCCGTGCGCGGCATCATGGCCGTCCCGACGCTGATGAGCATGGTCGAGGCCACCGCCACCGACATGATCACCTTGCTGTTCTGCTGAATGAACTGCCATCCGTTGGAGCCGTCCTTGGTCTTGATGCGCTTACTGATCCCGTAGATCACGAAGATCACGACCGGCGCCCCGACCAGAAACACCCCCGTCGCCGCCAGAATGGTCCCGCTGATATTGATGGCGGTTCCGATCGTGGGATCCGTCGTGAGGCTCAGTGCCTTGAGACTGCTCGACACACCCGTGGTGGTCGTCGTGGAAGAAATCACTACCGCATCATCAATCACTGCCATTGATCTGTTCTCCTCGTGGCCTCGTTTTTAAATCGCGTGAGGAAATCCTTCTTTAAGGGTCTGACGTTTCAATAAATCCCTCAAGTCCTCATCTCCCCCAAAGATACGGTTCAAAAATATCCGGCTCTTCTGAATCGCTTCCTTAAGTTTGGCCTCATGAATCACAAGCTGCACCACCTCGCCGCGCATCTGGGGGTCTTCCCGCAGGCCGTTGACAATCTCATCGGCCGTCCGGTTGGACGCAAGCGACGTTTGAAGAAGGCGGAAGATCTGGTTTGTCAGCTTCTCGAACTCCTCATCGCGAAGAATCCCATCGAACATCGTGCCCCATTTCTTGATGAGATAAATCTGCAACTCCTGCCTGAAGCTCAAACCCTTCGGTTTTTGAGGGCCCGACGCCGCGCCTCCATTGGCACCGTCACCAAAAGCCGATGCAACCGGCTCGAGTAGTTCCGAGACTTTCAACTTCAGCGTCCCGCACACCACCCCCAACTCATAAGTCCCCTTAAGAGCATCCTTCCTCAAAAACTCACCCCACAGCCTAGTCGCCATAGTGCACCAGTCTATCCGCCCACTTCAACAATTTCAACATTAAATAGGTACACATACAATTAATTAGCAGAATAAAATTTGGATTAGTCTGGTTTGTTCGGTGGAAAGTTATTCAATCGGCGGGAGCGCTTCGTTCCAGACCATTGGGACAGAAAACTCCGGGGACTGTCCCGCAGGATTCGGGGACTGTCCCGCAGGATTCGGGGA
>JADGBA010000129.1 GCA_015231685.1 Candidatus Omnitrophota bacterium
AATAACCAAAAACGTCGGAACGATTACCCGAAGCATCGAGCGTAAGCGTCACAATGGTCCGTTGGGAGTTCCGTGCCACCGACCGCACAAACTCAAGTTGCGCGGGCGTGAAGCTGAAAAAACCGTCCAAAATCACCAAATCCGATAACGCCGCGGCGCGTGCTCGGCCCACACGCCGGGCGAAGCGGAAGGTTTCCGCCTCAGGATCGATAAGCCCCAGCGCACGAACCCTCTCATCATACAGTTTTAATAAACGGTCCATGTCCGCGAAGCGCGCTGCGTCGGTTTTTTGGCGAACGGATAGCGCCTTGAGGGCGGAGGCCCAATGCCCCCGCCGAAAGGTCGTCTGCTTAACCTCCCGGATCCAGTCCGAAAGAATTTCCGCCAGGCCCGCGGTGTCCTTCACCTCTTCCCAAAAGGACCATGAACGGGACGTCAGCAGGCTTTCGATGATCCGGTACCGCTCAAACCGGGTGAGGACGCGGCTCTCTTCAAAAGCCGACTTCATGCGGATAAAACCTCCCATGGACACCACATGAAGATTAGCCAGCCCGCGGAATCCCGGATCCCTGAGAAAAAGCGAATGAATCCTCTCGGAATGTTCCTTGCTGGGAAGGACAAAATAGGCAGGACAAAAAAGACCGGAGTACGGCGAGTCCAACAGCTGTTCCCGAAACCATCGGATACATCGGGTGGTCTTGCCGGTCCCGGCGGGGCCGGTCAAAAGAATACTCCGCAACGCTTCCATGGCAGGCATTATAGCAAACCCTGCCTGCGGCTAAAGACGGGATCTAGACGGAAACGGTGGGGCGGACCGGTCGTTTGGAAACAACGTCCATGGCGGCGCGAAGTTCGCGCGTCACATCCCGGTCGATTTTGTCCGTCACCACATCACGCTGGACAAATTTCTTCCCGCGTTCGGTTGTGACATACATCGGCCAGAGACGGTTCAACGCCAACGCACGGATATCAACGGTCTCCCGGTCAGACGGACGCCTTTCTTTGGGCAACTGAGAAATCAGGCCCTTCAGGGTCATCCCGACGAGTTCTTCCATGTAGTTAAAGACGTGATATTGTTTCTTCGATTTGGAATCATTCATGTTCTGAGTAGCCATTGTTTCTCCGTCAGTTGTTTGAACCGATGAGGCCAGTATACCCTACTGTCTATAGTATTTCAAGTGGACGTATTTAACCATCTCTTAACAATTCCGGACACTTTTACAAAACGCGGTCGAGGGCCTCATTGGCCAGCTTATCAGCCACTTTATTCTCTTCACGCGGCACGTGGAGGACGTCACAACGGTCGAATCGGCGCGCCAAATGGCGCACGATTGTCTGAAGCATTTTGACGTGCGGCTCCTTGGTTTTGTATTCTCCGGTGTATTGACGCGCCAGGAGCTGGCTGTCCGTCTTGACCGTAACGTTTCGCGCCCCCAGAACCGCGGCTTCCTCCAGGGCAAAGATGAGGGCTGTGTATTCGGCCACATTGTTCGTCGTGGTCCCGATATATTCCGAATCTTCCGCGCGAACGAGAACGCCCCCCACCGACGCGGGGCCCGGATTGCCTCGGGACGCACCGTCAACGTGGATCAGAAGATCAGCTGTCGGACTGGGAGGATTCGTCATACAGGATCCGGCTGCAGGATTCACAATACAGAATCTCTTCGCCGATCTTGATGAGATTGACTACCTGGGGCGGCAAAGACACGCCACACTCGCCGCAAGACTCGCTGCTGAGACGGGAGAGAGCGACACCGTCGCGTTTTTTGAGAATCAGCTCATACCTCTCGAGAATTTCGGGGTCCACGGAGGACAAATACTGCGAACGCTGACCGTTCAGGTTCTTGATTTCCGCCTCAATGGTCTGAAATCGTCCGTCCAACTCTTTGAGGCCGGCCTTAACCTTCTCCCCCTGCGTCTCGAGCGCCTTCTTTTCGGACGTCACGACCGCTCTGAACGCTTCGCCCTCATCCATGAGCTTCAACACATCATCCTCGATCAGGGACTTATCCGCGTTGGCGTTGGAAATTTCCTGCGTCAGGGCCGAATATTCCTGATTCGTCTTCACCTGGGCTTGTTGGGCCTGGTACTTCTTGACCTGCGTCTCCTTGGAAAGCATCTCGTTTTCCAATTCCTTCTGGCGCATCAACATCCCCTTGAGGCGGTCCTCCGCTTCCTTGAGCCTTTGCTTGTGGGCTTCGAGGGACTGTTCCAAATCACTTTTGGATCCGGGAATCGTCTGAAGCTGGAGATTGAATTCATAGACCCGACGGTCAATGGCCTGAAGTTGTATCAGCGTATTGATCTGACTCTTGAGCGTTTCCGTCATGTTCCTCGATTCCGATGGCTGACTGACAAAACTGGGCAATGTAGGATTCGAACCTACGACCTCTTCGATGTGAACGAAGCGCTCTAACCAACTGAGCTAATTGCCCTATAATTCGTTATCTTCGCCCGATCCTTGGGCCCACCAGGACTTGAACCTGGGACCAAGTCATTATGAGTGACCTGCTCTAACCAACTGAGCTATGGGCCCGAAACTCGATCAGGTATTCTAGCACAGAGTAGGAAGTCGAGCCATCCGGACGCTCAGGACATGCTGATTTCGTCGCCGATCCCCAGATCCAAAAAGGCCTTCAGCTTCCGTGATCTTGTCGGATGCCGGAGTTTGCGAAGAGCCTTGGCTTCAATCTGCCTCACGCGCTCACGCGTGACATTAAAGATCGATCCCACCTCTTCGAGGGTTCGCGGATAGCCGTCACCGATTCCAAAGCGGTACCGGAGAACCTTCCGCTCGCGCTCGGTCAGAGTGGAGAGAACATCCTCCATGTGTTCCTTGAGCATGGAATACGTGGTTGCATGAGCAGGCGACACCACGGACTTATCCTCAATGAAATCCCCGAAGCTCGTATCCCCGTCATCCCCGATCGGGGTCTGAAGCGAGATGGGCTCCTGCGCGATCTTGAGGATCCCGCGCACTTTGTTGACGCCCATGCGCATATGCCGGCTGATTTCCTCCGGCGTCGGCTCTTCACCGGTCTTCTGCACGAGAGAACGGGACACGCGCACCAGCTTGTTGATGGTCTCGGTCATGTGCACCGGAATACGGATCGTACGTGCCTGATCGGCGATCGAACGCGTGACCGCCTGACGGATCCACCAGGTGGCGTACGTGCTGAACTTGTAACCGCGTTTGTACTCGAACTTGTCCACCGCCTTCATGAGGCCGATGTTGCCCTCCTGAATGAGATCAAGGAAGGAAAGACCGCGGTTGGTGTACTTCTTCGCAATGCTGACCACCAGACGAAGATTCGCGGCCACCAGCTCCTTTTTGGCCCGGTTGTAAACATAGTCCTTTTTGCGCGCGAGCTTGAGCCTTTCCTGAATCACGCTCATCGGCTCTCCGAGTTTTTTCTCGAGGGCCATAGCCTGTGTTTTGAGCGTCTTGAGCGCCTTGGGGTCCTTCTGACGCGCGGCCTTTTTGATATCCTTCTGCGTCTTTTCGTAATCATGGACCGTGCGCTGCATCGTTCTCAAAAAGCCTTCCACCGTGCTCGTCGTCAGCTTCACATCAAGCATCATTTCGATCACATCCGAGTTTCTTCGGGAAGATTTAAGCTTCTTGAGAATCATATGAAGCCGCTTCAGAGTTCTCTCCACATCATCCCGTACCCGGAAGTCTTCTTTGATGTATTCATCGTGCGGAACTTCGTTGTTGCATATTTCCTTGAGAATATCGACCACAAACCCCCGCGTCGCATAGAAGCTAAGCACCGCGCTCTTAAAGTCAATCTCTGCCGCTTCAATCTTTTTGGCGAGATTCAGCTCTTCGTCGCGTTTGAGAAGAGGGATCTGCCCCATTTGCTTGAGGTACAGACG
>JADGBA010000130.1 GCA_015231685.1 Candidatus Omnitrophota bacterium
TGTCCCCGAAGGGGACTGTCTCGGCGGTTGATAAAGTTGATAAGTTAATCACCGACTGTAGAGACAGCCCCGAGTTATACCCCACGGTATATAATATCTTGATGAAAAAAAGGTGGACCTGGCCACTGGCGATCTGGGCGGCCGCGATCTCAGCCCGTTTGACGTATTTGCTTCTCCTCAAAGACACCCCCTTCTTTGGCCCGCTCACACCGCATCTGGATGACGGCGCGTTCTGGGTTCTTGCGAATAAGATCGCCGCGGGAGACTGGTGGTGCCGGGTTCCCGAGGCAGCTTACCGCGTCCCGGCGTATCCCTACTTTCTGGCATTGATCATCCGGGCCGCCGGTCCCAACCTTTGGGCGGTGCATCTGACGCAGATTCTGATCGGGTCCTTGACGCCGGTGATGGTGTATTTCTTGTCGGGCGAAATCTTTGGCTCCGGAAGGGCACGCTTGATATCAGGATTTTTGGCAGCGCTGTATACGCCGCTGGTGGTGTACGACAGCGCTCTCTTGGGAGAAAGTCTCGCCATATTTTTGAGCGCCGCCGGGCTCCTGTGTTTGACGCGGGCAGCGAAGCGTGCGGGAAGGGCCTGGCGAGGTTATTTTTGGGGCGGTCTTCTTTTGGGGGCGGCGGCACTTTTTCGTCCCAACATCATGATTCCGGCCGCGCTGCTTGCCGTGGCCGCGGGAAGTGTGAGCGCCATCCAAAACCGTTCTGTATTTAAGACGCTTCTGGTGACCGGGGTTTTCATTGCCGGTGTGACCCTTGCGCTGACGCCGAACACGATCCGCAACGCCCGGCTCCACGATGATTTTTTGCCACTCGGAGCGCTGGGTGGTGTGAACCTGTATTTTGGAAACCATCCGGGTGCGGACGGCAAATTCACCGCCGTTCGGGGGATTGGGACCACCTTCAGCGAAATCATCAGGAATTCCCAGCGCATCGCGGAAGCCGAATACGAACACGGACTTAAGCCCTCCCAGGCGTCCGCTTTTTGGGTGCGTAAGACCCTGGACATGATACGCCGGGATCCGTCCATGTTCGTTTCCAAGCTGGGAATCAAGGCCGGATTGCTTGTCAACCGCGCGGAAATTCCGGATATTGTCGATCTGGATTTTTTGAAGATCTTTGTACCGATGATGCGCTGGAGTCCTGTCGGATACGGGGTTGTGGCTGTGCTGGGCCTTTGCGGTTTTGTTTTTCTTGTCAGGTCCGGTTCAAGCGTTCCAAGAATTTACCTGGATGTTTTTTTTGTCGGGTATGCCGTATCGGTGCTGATCTTTTTTGTCACCGGGAGAGTCCGTCTTCCGGTGGTTTTGCCAATGATGCTTTATGCCGGATGGCTTGTCGAATCGGTACGACTGGCCCTCACCGAGAGGCGGACCCGGTTATTGGTCGGGCAGTTTGCCGCAGCGGTCATCATCGGGGCGGCGGTTTTTTGGCCGACGGGGGAGTCGGACCACGCCATGGGGTACAATTCGCTGGGCGTGGCCATGAGTTATCGTGGAATCACTCACCTGGCTGAGAAGTACTTCAGGGAAGCGATACGGATGCGACCGGATTATCCGACGCCGTACAAGAATCTGTCCATCCTGTACCGGGACGACGGGAATAACGCGGAAGCCCAGCGGATGGGCGCGCTGTACGAATCGATGGTTAATAATCAAAATTGATTAACGGCGAACTTTTGTTAAACATAATAATTCTTGACAAGTCTTGAAAGTGCAAAGATAATAATGTATAAAGATATTAGAAGAGATCTTTGAAAAAAAGAGAGATCGCGTTTCGGCGGAATAAGGGTGAAAACACGTCCTCATCGAAGTCATACCATCATCCGATACCCTTAAACCTATCATCTCCACCTCTCGTGGATGCTCTCTTTGAAGGAAGATCTCAAAAAACCAAGGAGGGTTCCACAATGGTACAACGCATTCGCAATCGTCGAGGCTTTACCCTCGTCGAAATCATGATCGTCGTGGCGATTATCGGACTTCTCGCGGCGATTGCCATTCCGAACTTCGTCCAGGCCCGTCGTCAGGCGCAGACCAACGCCTGCATCAACAACCTGCGTCAGATTGATTACTCCAAGGAGCAGCTGGCTTTGGCGAACAATCTCGGTACCGGAGCCGCCGTGGCCGGAGCCGATATTACAGGATACATCAAGGGCGGATGGGCCAATATGACCTGTCCGTTCGGCGGGGTATATACGCCTCAACCGGTGGACACACCGCCCACTTGCTCGGCCTTCAACGCCGTCGAGCACAATGCGGTGCTAGTGTAACGACAAGTCCAGGAAGAGCCGGCATCCCGTTTTTGGGATGCCGGTTTTTTTTGTCTCAAAAAGCCACTTGTGGCATATAATACTAAGCAATAACTTTCAAATATTACATGGCTCAAAAAAATGTCAAAGTCCTAGAGATATCGACCACAGCCGTCAAATTGCTGGAGGTCACACGCAAAAAGCGGCAGGTTTTCCAGGTGGAGAACTGCATCCAGGAGACGTATACCTCCAAGGCCCTTCTGGAGTCTGTTCTCAAAAAGGTTCTGGCTGAGTCCAAGAGCCCCTCGGATCCTGTTTGTACTTCTGTCTGGTCGGGCACCTTGATGACCAAAAAAATCGAAATGCCCAATCTGAACGCTTCAGAGCTTGATGCGGCTGTCCGTTCGGAGGCGGACCGTCATGTGCCGTTTCCTCTCAATGAATGCGTCCTGGACCATTACGTTATGGAGCCGTCAACCGGGCACGCCAAATCGTCCGTGATGCTGATTGCCGCCAAGAAGGACCTCATTATGGAGCGTTGCCGTCTTCTGGAGTCTGTCGGCCTCAAAATGAGTTTTATGGATATTCACCCCCTGGCCGTCGCCAATCTTTATGGTCAATTTGAACCCGATGCCGGAGAGAAAATCACCGCTCTGGTTCACCTCGGAGACGCCCCGCCGGCGGTGCGCGGAGAGGATAATTTTGTCACCATTCTCAAAAACGGGCGGCCGTTTGTAATTCGGGATCTGGGAGACAAGCTCTCGGCCGCAGAAGTCACCGAAGAACAGTGGAGCCAGACCACCGCGCAGATTGTGAACGCCGCGCGTTTTTTTGAGACAACCTTCGGATCCAAGGTGGAACGATTTCGTCTGAGCGGCCACAAAGAGGTGTGCGCAAAAATGGCAGGGTTAATCAAGGCGCAGTCAGCGGCCGACGTGGCGGCGTGGAGCGCCGCGGACCTGTTTAAGTATGCGCATCCGGATGCGCGGGAGGAATTGAGCCGCAACGAATCCGCCTTTGTGGTCAGCCTCGGGGTCGCGGTGAGGGGGTTGTCGGCGTGATTACGGCGAATCTGCTGCCGGAGGAATTCCGTCATAAGCCGCCGGCGAAGTTTGAGCTGCCGGGATTCGCGAGTCCCAAGGGATTGCTGTTTTTTTTGGTTTTTCTTTTTGCCGCGGAAATCGGATTGGTGATGATCGCCAAAAATGTTTTTGTTCCAAGGACAGATCGGATGCAGGAATAGTTTGTGAGCATGGCTTCCGAGCTCGGGCGTGTGCGTTCGATGAAAAGCCACATTTCCGCCAAGCAGGCCAAAATCCGCCAGCTGGATACCGCCATGCAGCGGGCTTTTTTTTGGACGGACCTCTTGTCGGAGATTTCGGATTCCATGATCCAAGGAGTGTGGCTTTATCAAATGGACAAACGCGAGGTGGAAGTGGAAGGCGTTACGCAGAAGGAGGCGGCCGGCGCCGAACCCCGGCGCCGCGGCTGGGCGAAGAATTCCGGAAAGCCCAAAAGGGACGCCTTGTTTCTCAAGGGTCGAATGTCCATGCGCACCGATCAGGCGGCC
>JADGBA010000131.1 GCA_015231685.1 Candidatus Omnitrophota bacterium
ATCCGGCGAGATGGTCCCCTGACCGGCCACCACCTGTCCGCCCTCAGGCGCGGCCAGCGCGACCGAAGGTCCGATGGCCCAGATCATAAACGTCGCCGCGGTGAAGAGCGCCATACCGCGCTTCAAAGAAAATCGCTTCATGTGTCTGTCTCCTCTTAAGCCGCGCGACTGCGCGGGATTGGTGGTCGGTTTAGTAATCATATTTCACCCTGAAGTAAAACTTGGAAACCTCCTCGTCCTGATGCGGTCCGACCGGGATTCCCCAATCCACCCGGATGTTCCAGACTTCCTCTATGTTGGCATCAATACCGACGCCCGTGCCCGCGATATGCAGTGCATCCCGCTGATCAATCGTCGGTCGGTCGAGAAAAATCTTTCCGACATCAAAAAATCCCAGAAGCTGATAAGAGCTCTTGTTGGGCTCGAACATCGTCCACCGGCCTTCGAGATTCGCCGTGAAACCATGATCCCCCAGAAACGAAGCAGCGTCATACCCGTGCACCGAATCCATGCCGCCAATCGCCCACTGTTCACCGGCCACCAGCGTGTCAAACGTGTACTGGCCCGAAACCCTGCCGACGATAAGGAAGTCCTCCGCCAGCCCCTGCACACGGGCAAAGCCCGCGGTCATCTTCGTGAAGTCATTGTCGGCCTTGGCGAAGCTCCGGCTGGAAAGAACCGAATCGTCCTTCATTGCGCCAAATGCCTCCCCGAAGCCGTGATGCACGCCCAGGGTCAGAAGCGACCGTCCGGTGAGGTCCTGCTGATCGAAGTTGATCACCTCCACGCGCAACTTGCGGACGCGGTCTTCGATATTCTTGAATTCCCCGCCCAGAAGCGTCTGCTCGAAGTTGCTCGACTCATACCAGACCTCGGAAGAAAGCGTCGTGGTCTGGTCCATGATGAAGGGATAGGACGCGCCGAAACCCCATGAAGAAACATCGCTTTCGATATCAAGAATGGCGAATTCCTTCCCTACCGGGAAGCTGCTCAAGGTGCCGTGGGAGGAAAGCCTGAAACCTTCGGTCCCCAGCGGCAGAGAATAGCTGACCGTGCCGGAATACTTGTCCGTCAGATCCACCCCCTGCGTCCAGCTGCCCGACAATTCGTCGCCGTTGGCGGTGAGATTCGGAAAGCTTAGCCCGGCGGTGGCATGGTATTTGCCGGTGGTGTCCACGCCGAGATTGTCGCTTTGAAGCGTGCCCTTGATGCGCCTGGCCTCGGTGACATCGATAATGACGTCGGTGGAACCGACAGCCTTGCCGGGCCTGAAGGTGGAGCTCGTGGTCAGTCCCGGATAATGATTGAGCTTCACCATCGCGCGCTCGAGCGTCTGCCGGCGGAAGGGTTCGCCCGGGCGGAGCGCATAAAGGTTCTTGCGGATGAAGGCGTCCGAGTAACGGTCGTTGTTCTCGATGATGAGTTCGCCAAGCTGGCCCTCAAGAATCTTGAATTCAGCCACACCGCCGTTGGTCTGAATATCCTGCTCGGGGATGAGAACCTGCGCAAGAAAATATCCCCCGTCATGATAATACTGTTCGACGGCCTTGGCCGCGGCCTCGAGCTCCCCGAAGGTAAGCTCCCGGCCGGTGCTGGGGGCCACGACTTGTTTCAAATATTCGTCTTCGAACACGCTGTTGCCTTCCAGCCGGATCTCGTGGATCATGAGACGCGGTTCGTTCGGATCGGCCGGTTCACCGGGCGCCTCACCGGCGCCGTCCTTGCGCCGGGTGAACTTCTCCCAGGCCAGACGCTGGGCGAGTGACCGGTCACGCTCACTCTGAGCCTCGGCCGCCTGCGTCCATGCCTCTTTCTCGCGTTCGGCTTCCCTGGCCTTCCAGGCGCGCCGCTCGGCGAGCTTACGCTCGTATTCGGGCCTGTTGGACAGCGCTTCGGGAATCAGCTGCTCGATATATCTCTGGGCTTCCTTCTGATCAAGGTCCATAAGCAGAATCTGGTCAAAAATCTTCGCGGCCTCCTCGAGCTCATAATCCTCATAGAGACCGATCGCCTCCTTGTATAGGCCCTGGATTTTTTCGAGTTGCCGCGCTTCAAGCTTCTTCAGCCGCTCTGTCTTCTGGCGGGCGATTTCCTTCTCGACCTGCTTCTGGGCGTCGGCTTTTTCGGTTTCGATTTTTCGCTTCAGGATGGGTTCGGATTCCAGGTCGGACACTTTGTCGGCGTATTCATAGAGAAGAAGCGCATCGAACACCTTGCCCTGAGAGAGCGCCGCGCGGGCGTCCTTGATGACGCTCACCGTGTTGGGATAGGCGTTCTTATCGATGATCAGGTTTGAACCCGGAACCGCCCCGGATCCCATCGACCCCTGCGAGTCCATCGCAAACGTCACCATGCATCGATACGAAACACACATGCTCAAAACAATAAAAATTGTCAAACAAAGCTTAATTATCCTGGTCACGGCGGGGCTCCCATTGGCTTATGCTTAATTTTGATAACTTATTACGTATCAATATGTTGTGAATGAGAAATGTTACAACTTAAGTCCGTATGTGTCTAGCATTTCTAACCCCTCCCTTGTTTGAAGATTGGGACGGGGTTCGGATCGACTTCCGGATGAATCAGGCGGGGCGGGAAATCCAGTTGAGAACTTTTTCCTTGAGAATCTTGACATCAACAGGTTTGGTGAGGTAATCGTTCATGCCGGCAGCAAGCCCGAGTTCACGCTCGGCCTTCATCGCCGCGGCCGTGATCGCAAGGATCGGAACGGACGGACCCATCTTCAGCCGGATCATCTTCGTGGCTTCGATACCGGAGAGAACCGGCATCTGGATATCCATCAGAATCAGGTCGTACCCTCCGACCAGCGCTTTGTCGACGCCCTCCTGCCCCTCGGAGGCCAGATCCACGTCACAACCGATTTTGTGGAGAAGGACGCTGAGGAGCTTCTGATTCACGGGATTGTCTTCAACGACCAGAACCTTGCCCTTTGCGCGCCCGACCTCGTGGGACAAATGCCTCGTGATAATCGGTCCTTCCGCCCTGCGTTCGCCCAATACGGTGGCGAGCACCTGCGCAAACTCAGACCGGATCACGGGTTTGGCCAGATACGCATCGAACCCGGCATCCCGGGCTTTGCCGGCGGAGCCGGGAATCACTTCCGAAGAAATCGCCACCCGGCATATTCCCGCCAGGCGCGGAAACGTCTTCAAACGCGTGGCAAAGGTGTACCCGTCCATACCCGGCATCATGATATCCGAGAGAATGAGGTCCGGCAGTTCGGCGGTATTCTCGAGCCACGCAAACGCCCCGTCGCACGCATGCGTCTCATGGAGAACCCGGATGCCCAGACTTTCGCAGTATTTGGAAAGCATCCGAGCGGCCTGCGCGTTATCGTCGACGATGAGGGCGGTCTTTCCTCGGAGCGCCTCCTGGGCGATGGGCACGATTTCTTCCGGGCCCGGAGGGGCCGCTTCCCTGAGTTTCAAAAACACCGTGAACTCGCTTCCCCGCCCCTCCTCCGACTTCACGTCAATGGTGCCTCCCAGAAGGCGCACCAGAGACTGCACGATGGCAAGGCCCAGTCCGGTCCCGCCGTACTTGCGGGTGATCGAGTTATCGGCCTGAACGAATTTCTCGAAGATGACTTCCCGCTTATCCGCCGGAATCCCGATACCGGTATCGCGAACAGCAATGCGGACACCGCGAGGTTCCCCCTCGACTTCCGCGTCTGCGCTCACGGCAAGGGTAATGAGTCCGTGCTCGGTGAATTTGATCGCGTTGGACGCCAGATTGATCAGAATCTGCCGGATCGCCGTCGGATCCCCAAAAAAATAATGCGGCACACCGGTGTC
>JADGBA010000132.1 GCA_015231685.1 Candidatus Omnitrophota bacterium
GGCCGTGTTGCCGTAGAGAGTGTGTTTTCCTGGGATGTCATCGCCGAGGAAGTGCTGGCGGTGTATCATTTTTGAATACCAACAGGTTGTTTGAAGGGGAGAAGAGGGATTGACGCCAAAACCGCGTGATCCAAAAAAACCAAAACGAACGAAGGCCGCAAAGCCACGTTCTTCAGCGCGCTTGAAGAAGCCGCTCCGGAAAACTCCGGCCGCGGTTGCCGGTGGCGGGCTGCCGCCGGAGAAGTCCGCCCTGACTCCTTCAGAATCCCTGAGGCAGAGGCTTTTGTCGCAGGAGGCCAAGGCACGCAAGCGGAAGAAAAGCAAACCCGTACCCGCAAAGGCCGCGCGTCCTAAAGCGCGCCGTCCCGCAAAGAAAAAAACCGTGCGCGGCAAAGCGGTTTTGAGGAGACGGCTGACGGTCGATGTCCCCAAAGCGATTTTGGCGCCGGAGACACCCGCGCCTCCGACTCCGGTACGCAAGGATTTCAAGGAAACGATCAGTCTGCCGGAGTCCTACGGTACGCCGCGTCTTGTTCTCTTGCCTCGCGACCCCTATTGGGTGCACGCTTATTGGGAGCTCAGCCCCGGGGACCGTACGCGCTTCACCTTGAAAGAGAAGGGGAAATCCTCCGCCCTGTGGTTACGTATTTACGATGTGACCGGTTTGGAGTTTGACGGAACAAACGCCCTTCGGGTGTTTGAGTATGAAGTGAGTCCCGGGATGGAAAGCTGGTATGCCGGAATCCCGAAGGACAACCTTTCTTTGGTGGCGGAAGTGGGCCCCAAGTCCGAGAAGGGGGTATTCGCCCCTCTTCTTCGCTCAAACGAGGTGCGGACGCCGAGGGCCGGTTTTTCTGAACGCGAGGACATGATCTGGATGCAGGCTCCGCCCGAAGAAGCTCCGGCGCCGCTCGGATCAGCTCCTTCGGCGGAGACCGCCGGAACCGCGGCGTCGGCTTCGGGAGTCGCGCGCACGACGGAAGCGGTCCGGGAGGAGGCGCGGGATTCCATTTCGCCGGCGCATCAGGTTGACGGGAATGAAATTCGTTTTTTTGTGAGAGAAGAGGCGGTGCCTCCGCAGGATGGATCTTCCCGCGAGAATCAAGCTGCGCGGGATGAATCCTCCGGTGGGGATCAAGTCCCCGAGATGACTCATCGCCGCAGGATCTATCATCTGACAGAAGACGACGTGCGTGATTACTACTTCCGGCTATTTCCGCTCCTGCGTCTTATTCTTAAAGGTCGCCGCAGGAAGCGTTCGGGGGCGCAGATACGTCTGGAGAGCGCGTTGATTGAAGGGTTTTCGCGTTCACGAAGATATCGCAAGGGCGCCTCCACTTCAGGGGAATGGCAGGCGGGGGACCTTGGCGCGAGTGAGAATTTTGTGGGTTCAAGCTTTCCTGAAGCCGGAGGGGCCAGTGAACGTTTGATCCGGCACCGGCAGTTCTTTTTTGAGTTGGCCACCGAACTCATCGTGTACGGCAGGACCGAGCCCGGCGCTTGCGTTTATTATGGAAATCGTCAGGTTCCGTTGCGACCGGACGGAACCTTCTCGATGCGTCTGGCGCTGCCCGAAGGCGTGGTCCCGCTGGATTTCAAAGCCCAATCGCCGGATGGGCTTGATGAGAAGCGAATTGTCACCTCCGCCGAGCGGCACAAGACCCAAATCCTTTGAATCCGATGAGCGCGGTCTCAGAATTCCGCCACCGGGGAAGCGAACGATGAAGCCCAAAGGATGTCTCGCTCTGGTGCTCCACGCGCATCTTCCGTTTGTCCGCCATCCTGAGGAAGAGTACTTCCTTGAAGAAAACTGGTTTTATGAGGCGATCACCGAGACCTACCTGCCGCTTCTGAACATGATGAAGCGGCTCCTCAAGGACGGGGTCGACTTCAGGCTGACGATGTCACTGACCCCTACGCTCATCACGATGTTCAACGACACGCTTCTTCGGCAGAGATACCTCAGGCATCTCGACCGTCTTGTTGAACTCTCAGAAAAGGAAATTGAGCGCACGGGATTCATGAAGGATTATCACGGCCTGGCACTCATGTATCAGCGCCTCTTCAAACAGGCGCGGCGGGATTTCGTTCATACGTACGGGAGTGATCTCGTGGCCGCTTTTGGGAAGATGCAGGACCGGGGGGTTCTGGAAATTATTGCCTCGAGCGCCACCCACGGGTATTCGCCCAACCTTTCGGCCAACCCGTCAAGTGTTCGGGCGCAGATTCAAATCGGAGTGGAAGTTTACCGGCGGAATTTTGGGCGGGATCCCCGGGGTTACTGGCTGCCGGAATGGGGTTATTATCCCGGTGTGGATGAGCTTCTCAAAGAAGCGGGCATCAAGTATTTCTTTATGGATTCGCACGGTCTCCTTCATGCTGATCCGACGCCGCGCTACGGGGTGTATGCTCCGGTGTTTTGTCCGTCGGGGGTTGCGGCGTTCGGTCGCGACTGGGAGTCTTCCAAGCAGGTGTGGAGTTCCACTGAAGGTTATCCCGGCAATCCGGTGTACAGGGAATATTACCGGGATATCGGGTTCGAGCTCGAATACGATTACGTCAAGCCTTACATTCATCCGATCGGCTTCCGAATCAACACCGGGATTAAGTACTGGCGAATCACCGGCCCGACCGAGAACAAAGAACCGTACAATCATGACCGGTCGCGGCAAATGGCCGATGAACACGCGGAGGATTTCATCCGGCATCGGCTGGAACAAATCGACCGGCTTGAAGTTTCGATGGGCCGTGCGCCGCTCGTCACCGCTCCTTACGACGCGGAGCTCTTCGGGCATTGGTGGTTCGAGGGCCCTGAGTGGATTGAAGCGATGGCCCGGCGCATTGACGGGCATTACCCCGCGCCGCGCATGACGACGCCCTCGGAATACTTAAGCGCGCAGCGTACTCATCAGGCCGTTCTTCCGTCGGCCTCCAGTTGGGGGCAGAAGGGATACGGCGAGGTATGGATGGATCGCTCCAATGATTGGGTGCTCAGACACGTTCATGCCGCGGGAGAGAGGATGAGGGAGCTTGCGGCCCGGAACGCGGCAATTCTCAACAAGCCCGCCGACCGGACCGGACTCCGGGTAAGGGCTCTCCACCAGGCCGCGCGCGAGCTGCTCCTCGCCGAAGCGAGCGACTGGCCCTTTATCATCAAAACCGGTACGATGGTGGAGTACGCCGAGCGGCGGCTCTCGACGCATCTGGGCCGGTTTAACAAATTGTACGAAGACATCTGCGCCGGAGCGGTGGATCCGGAATGGCTGGACGAAGTCGAGAAGAGGGATTGCCTTTTTAGGGAGTTGCCCTGCGCATCCTACTATGTTCCGCCGTCTCCCGCGATAAGCAGGAAACGCGCGGCGGACCGAAAAAAAAGCAGAAAAAGGAGCAGACCATGACAACCCAGACCCAGGAAATCATTGACGGTTTACCCAATATTTGCGGTGACGAGGACAATCTGACTGTGCCGCCGGATCTGTCCAAGCCGTGCATGGCGTCCGTTTCGGGATTGGACATCTCCAAGGTGCGCTCGGCCTTCGGAATCGCCCTCCACATGCACCAACCCACCATCCCTGCTTCGAGTGATGACGTGCGCTCGGCCGGCTTGATCGGAAACCTGCAACATATGTGGGAACACCAGGGGATGGGTGATAATCACAACGCGCCGGTATTTTTGAATTGTTATGAGCGGATGGCGGATATCATTCCGGATCTTGTCAACCGCGGCAAAAGCC
>JADGBA010000133.1 GCA_015231685.1 Candidatus Omnitrophota bacterium
TCCTCCCCTTTGTTTTTGGTCCCCATCCTTTGGACCCGCGAATCTTAATATAAGTTTCAGCCGGCGCGGTGTTTTTGTTTCTCGCAGGAATGCACCAACCTCTGAGTGGCCTTCCGCGAACTTTCTTCCAGGTCGACAAACTGAACTCCCGCCTCGTAATCGGCGGTGTATGCCGATGCCCACAAAACTCCTATCCTGCCTTCACCAGAAATCCGGCATAGATCAGGTAGCACATGAACAGAAGCGCCCCTTCTTTTCGGGAAATCACAAACCCCGAGCGCATGATCGGCACCACCGCCAGGGAGAACCCGGCCATCACCCAGACATCGCGGCTGAGGATCAGGGCATTCACGCTAAGAGGATGAATCAGGGAGGCACATCCCAGAACAAAGAGAATATTGAAGATACCGCTTCCTACAATGTTGCCCACGGCGATATCATCATGACCCTTCAGCGAGGCCATCACGGAAGCGGCCAATTCCGGCAGTGACGTTCCCGCGGCCACAATGGTGATACCGATGAGAAGCTCGCTCACTCCGAGCGTCCGGGCAATATCGATGGCTCCGCTCACGAGAAGCTTCGATCCCGCCGCCAGAAGCAGAAGTCCCAGGACGATTTTGAGCGTATTCCGCCGCCGGCTTCCCGGCGGGGCCTGAGAACTTTCTTCCGCCGCACCGTCCTCCGCCGCGGCCTTCCGAAAACACGTCCAAAGAAACGCGACAAACAAGACGGTCAGGATCGCACCGTCCCCCCGTCCCAGCCGGCCATCGGCCGCGAGCAACCAGAGAAGAAGCGCCGAACCCACAAGAAACGGAACCTCGCGCCGGATCGAGCCCTTTTCCACCTTGAGCGGCCGAATGAGTGCCGCCACCCCCATCACCACACCGATGTTAAAAAGGTTGCTGCCAATCACATTGGCGATCGCGATATCCGCACTGCCGGAGAAGGAGGCCACGATACTCACAAACCCCTCGGGCAGCGATGTCCCGAACGCCACCACGGTCAGACCCACGACCACCGGCCGTATCCCCAGCCGATAAGCCATACCCGCCGCACCCGTCGTCAGGACATCGCCCCCGAACGTCAGAAGCACGAGGCCTGCAACCACCAGCACCGAGGAGATCACCATATCCATTATCGGGTCACAAATGCCAGGATCAATCCCACCACGGCTCCGTAAATAGCTCCATTCAACGGTGTGCTCGTCAGGGGGCACGTTCCTGAAGCGCACTTCCCAAAATACCCCATCACGGCGCCGAGCGCCCCGCCGATCACGACTCCCAACAGAATCCGAATCACCATCGCTCCCCCTTTGCTATGCAGCCGCTTTCTCTACATTATACGGCCACATCAGCATTCCGCCGTCCATTACACTGACATTTTTGAATCCATGAGCCTTGAGAATCAACGCCGCCTCATATCCGCGGAGCGAAATCTTGCAAAACGTGACGATTTCCGTGTCCACAGGCAGTTGCCGGCATTTTTCCCGGAGTTCCCCCAGAGGCATCAGCAGCGCCCCCTCGATATGGGCCGCCTCAAATTCCTTGGGCGATCGCACATCCAGAAACACAAAATCCTCCTTGCGGTCCAAACGGGATTTGACCTCCATCGGCGTAAGGGAGAGGAACCCCCCGTCGAGTTTGTTGCGCGCGACATTGGCGGCGGTGATGATCGGGTCCATCGCATTCGAATAAGGCGGCGCGTAACAAAGGTCCAGCTCCGCGATCTCGTCCACCGTCATTCCCGCCGTGATCGCTGTCGCCGCAACATCGATGCGCTTGTCCGCCTGCCCCGGTCCGACGATCTGTGCCCCGAGAAGCCGCCGGTTTTTGGCCTCCGCCACAAGCTTGATCATGATCGGTTTAGCGCCCGGATAGTAATGCGCCCTGTCGGGACTCGGCGCAAGGACGGTGGAAACATCATAACCCGCAGCTCGCGCTTCTTTCTCACTAAGTCCCGTCGAACCCACAGCATAATCAAACACCTTGCAAACCGATGTCTTGAGAATTCCCGGGAACGCATCGGTGCGGCCGCAGATATTCATCGCCGCGACACGTCCCTGCTTGTTGGCTGTCGACCCCAGAGGCAGCCAGCAGGGTTTGCCGGTCACACGGTGCACCGTCTCAGCGCAGTCCCCCGCCGCGAAGATATCGGGATCTTCCGTCTGCATTTGCGCGTTCGTCCGGATGGCGCCCGTCGGGCCGATCGAAAGCCCCGCCGACTTGGCCAGCTCCACGCGGGGACGCACTCCGGCGGCAACCACCACAAGCCCCGCTTTGAACACACCCTGATCCGTCTCAACGGCCTCCACATTGACCTTGCCCGCGAGAGCCGTCACCGTGGTGAGTGTTCGGACT
This sequence comes from Candidatus Omnitrophota bacterium, assembly GCA_015231685.1. GTDB lineage: Bacteria > Omnitrophota > Gorgyraeia > 2-02-FULL-51-18 > JAGOUK01 > JADGBA01. The sequence goes on from JADGBA010000133.1 coordinate 2,358, forward strand.
TCGACGCCTTTGGATTTAAGATGATTTTGTACAAGCTGACTGATTTCCCAATCCAGGAAGGGCAAAATCTGATCCAACCTCTCAAGAAGCGTGACCTTCACCCCGGCGCTGTGGAGCGCCTCAACTGCCTCAACTCCGATGAGTCCACCCCCGATCACGACCGCCTCCGAGACCTTCGCTCCGAGGGCCGCTTTCATTGCGGCCGCGTCCTCCACCCGGTGCAGGCTGAACACATTCCCGAGGTCAAGGCCCGGAACCGGCAGCCTTAACGGCTCGGCCCCGGTTGCCAACAGCAGACGGTCGTAAGGGAGCTCCTCTTCATGCCCCGTAGTCAGGTCCTTAACCCTTACGCATTTTTGGTGTCTATCGATGGCAATGGCCTCGGTGAGATTGCGGACCCCGACATTTTTTACTTTGAGAAAAAATCCGGCGTCGCGAAGCGTGCCCGCAGCCGTCGTCATCAGCTCCTTTTCATCCGCGATAACTCCGGAGACATGATACGGGAGCCCGCAGCCGGCAAACGAAAGGTGCTTCCCCTTCTCTATCACCGTTACCCCGGCGGAGCTGTCCAAACGCATAATCTTTGAGGCCGCCTTCATCCCCGCGGCCACACCGCCGATGACGATAACTTTCATCGCTTCAATGCCTCCATGATTTTTTTGATTCGGGCATCCGCAACCCGGTAACAGGTTTTGACCCCCTCTTTCCGGAACGTGACGATTCCCTGCGCTTTCAGAACATTCAAATGCTGAGATGCCGTCGACTGCGGGATCCCCAGTCTCTTGACCATGGTCGTCACGTTGCATTCCTCGCCCTGCAACAGCCCTGTCAGCATTTTGAGCCGCACCGGATGCGCGATCGCCTTCAGAATATCCCCGCTTTTTCCGTAATCAAATCCACCCATCAGATTTTTCTCCATCGTATTATTTAGATAATACAATTTTATGACCGGTTGTCAACGATTTTGAACCCCGGGACAGAAATTTTTTTGCGGCATATTTACTTTCGTTATACGGGAATGTATACTATCTTAATTTTATTTGTTGCGATTTGGGTATGCTGGCGATCCTCAAAAAGTCGCCTCTCATGGAGGGGTGGAATTCAGATGGTTTTCGCTACATGCATAAATTGTATCGATGGGAGACTTCAGTCCCCCGTCATCGATTGGATCCGTTCCCGCTATCAGGCGGCCCACGTGGACATGATCACGGATCCCGACGGTCCTCGTGCTTTGTCTCATGCCGCCCACCCCGCTTTTGAAGACCTCATTGCCAAAATCCGGCACTCCCTCAACTGCAGCCATTCACGGCATATTTTTATCGTGGGGCACGCCGGCTTCGAGGAAAGCCTTTCCCCGCGCCCGATCACCCGGACCT
>JADGBA010000134.1 GCA_015231685.1 Candidatus Omnitrophota bacterium
CATATGCGTCTCGACGAGCACCCCGCGCGCGAAGCCTCCCAGGGGAACCGCTGTCGCGAAATAAAGCGGACGGCCCGGCACGATTTCTTCGGGCGCTTTGGCGTAGGGTAAAATCTTCTCAAGCGGCTCGCGCGCGCATCCCCCAAAGGACACCATCGCCGCCGCCGCGCCCATGAACTTAAGAAAGCCTCTCCGCGTCGTCTTCTTCATCGGTGGCACACCGTGCAATCGGTTGAGGAGACTGTCCCCAACGGTTCACTTTGGCTATCGGGGACTGTCCCCAAAGGTCGACCACTCGACATTAGGACCGCCCCCCTCCGGGGCCAGTCCCCCCGGGCATCCATCTTAAACACATCCTCCACCGGCCCCTGCCACGGCGCGGGATCGCGGTGGCATCTCAGACACCAGCCCATCGTGAACGCCTTGGCACGATAAGTCACATCCATCTGGTCAACCCGTCCGTGACAGGTCTGGCAGGCTACGCCCTTTGTGGTGTGAATCCCGTGATCAAAATACACATAATCCGGCAAATCACTCACACGGGTCCACGCGATGGGATCGCCGGATTCATAACTTTGGGCGATTGGCGCGATACGGGGATCATCTTTGAGGATTTCGTTGTGGCATTGCATGCAGATTTCTGTCGAGGGGATTCCGGCAAACACCCCCCTCTCCGCGCCCGTATGGCAATACCGGCAGTCCATTCCGTAGTCGCCGACATGGATTTTGTGATTCATGCTGACAGGCTGAGGAATGATCACACCGATGCGGGCCTGGTAGCCTGACCCGCTCCAAAGATAGGCTGCAACCAGAAGAAGACAAAAGACCCCTGCAAGCGTCCAAACCAGACACCGGAATAAGAAATCTGCTCTTCGGCTAAAAATCTGACCCATATTCCGGGCCATTGTAACAGGTCGTCAGGCAGATCGGTAGGTCGCGTGCGTCATCAATTCGTATAGACGCAGAGCTTCCTCAACGGCGAGGCGCAAGACGTGGGGCACGGGGTATTTGCGTGACAGGGCGAGATCACCCGAGAGAAGCCGGGTGAAGTCTCCCAACGTCAGATCGTACCCCGTGGTCCGGCGGTAGAAGTCGTGCATGGCGGCCATCGCCGGGTCGTTGACTGAGGACGCCCGTACTTCTCCGGCGTGCCGGGCCAGGGTCAATAGCGGCCGGTACACAACAACCTCAGCCTCACCTCCTTCAGAAACGGGATCCTTCAAAGTCAGGCAGAATCCGTCGGGCATCGATTCCCCGATTTGCTCCCTTACAGACAGGCTCATCAAATTGACGCGGGTGCAATCCCGGAAACGTCCGGGCAGTTCTTCTTCGCTCTCATACACATCGCAGGTGTAGGTTCCCTCCAAAAAAGCGCGGACGTTTTCAGCCCTCCCATAAAGAACCCCGGCTGCCTCGGACGGCAAGCGTGCCGTCTCGGCCATGAGGTTCCGCAAGCGCTCCTCCGCCAGATCGTCCGACCCCACGAGCCCATCCAGATACAATGCGATGACTTGAGCCGTGGGCGTGGCCGAATTCAAAACTCCGTCAAACACGCGCTCGTTGGCCTCCCTAAAAAGCCGCACGGGCTCGCTGAGTGAGCGCGTCCTGGAAACGGGAATCCCCCGGCCCGCCGCCGTATTCACATCCACGGCCCAGTCACCTCCTTCAACCGATGCCCGCAACCTGCCCTGATCAAGATAATAATTGAGCCTCACCTGTCGCCCGGGTCCGGCCTGAATCCACAATCCCGGCTCACCCGCACGCGGCCCCGTCAAAGCTGCGGGTTGCGCATGAGCCACAGCGTCGACAAAAAACTTCAAGCGCCCCCCGAAGACAGACTCAGCTTCGTCTCCCGCCAACCGCGATCCCGCTTCCGGTTCTGCGCCAATCATATGGTATTCCTCAAGAAACGCCTCATAAGCCTTAAATAACATCCGCCTTACTTCACTACGGTTCGGGGGATTATTTAGAAACTTCCACGTCTGGTCCAAAACCTCATCGACCACATTATCCGGAATCTGGGACGCCTCATTAAGATTCAACCCGAACTCGATCAAGCGGTCCGCCGCAATTCTCAAATCAAATTCACCCGAATGAACAACCGCCAGGCCCGTTTCCCGGAGAATCCGCCGAACCAGATAGTCCCTGCGGCCATTTTGTTCGCGGCGGTTTTCCGGATTTTTCTGTTCCAGCGCTTGGGCAAGCGCTCTTCTTTTGGCCAGATTCTCCGGGGCCGCGTTCGGACGCGCCGCGGGCTTTCGACCAAGGATATCCGTCATTTGCCATAGCGCCTCCCGGAAGATATGCCCGTCCTCAAGCAGCGACACCACGTCCTTCGCGAAGCGATCCTCTTCCTCAGCCGCGGGCTGATCCGAGGCATACAACCAGCGCAATATATTCAAAAATCCTTCGGGTAATTTCAGGCGGGGATTCTCCGCTGTCTGCCGCAACCGCGCCTCATCCATAAGAGCCCGGAGTCCGGCCTTCGAAGGCAACACCATATAGAAGTCTCTTCCCTCAAACACCCCCGCTCCCCCGGCTTCTTCCATGTATTCATCCAGAATCCTGATCACACGGTTCGCCTCGGTCGCCGCCCGACGCATAAACGTCATCGCAAAAATCCATTCGGGATCAAACTGCCCGTGTGTTTCATCCGGGCGATGAAGCTCGAGGTATTCCGCCCAATTTCGTAAAACAACAATGACCTCATACATATCATACAAAAGCGCGCCCGCCCCGGCTCCGCCCCCCTCCAGCTCCGCCTCCATGCGGCTCATGATTCTTCTCGCCCCCCAGAGCTCCCGTTTCATCCTGAGCCTCGAACTCTCAGCAAGGCGCTGGTCCACCTGGAGCCTGAACACATCCCGGATGGCATGGCGAATCCTCCGCAGGCTTTCGGTCACTTTGCTTCCCGCGGCCCCGTCATCTGCACTGGTGAGCCGCGAGCCTTCCGCGGCCTGAGCGAGAGCGCGGTATTGCTCGAGAAGATCCCGAAGCTCGCGTTCGGCCTCCCCGATCTCCCCGCCTTGCGAACTTCTCCGGACCGCCTTGGTGAACATACCCGCAAAGACCCTTCGGATCATCCGGATATCCTTCGTATCCATCGAAAAGCTCCGATCCGCGAAGGCTTGGGGACTCTCTGCCCGGGAGACCTGCATGCCGTCCAGCAGCCACTCCGCAAGATCCAACTGAGTGGCCGCAGCGGATCTGTATCCCGCGTTGTCCAGTGCTTCAAATATTCGGATCCAGCGGTTGCGTGCGGCTTGAATACGCTTTTCCAAATCCGCCTGATCCACGAGACGGTCGTGTGAGTCCATGAGACCGCGCGTTTCGAAGAGAAGCTCCCGAAAGCGCTCGTTCTTCTGCGTCAAAATCACCGCAGCCGCATATTGATTCTGCACCGCAAGCGCTCCGGCAGGGTCTTTGGCGAAGGGCTCAAGAAGAGCGTCCAGGTCGGGATCCTCATTCACCACTTCCCAGGGATTCCGCGCACGGTCATCGGCCTTCAAATACGGCTCGAGCATCCGGCATGTCCATACCCCAAAACCATGGGTCAGCGCGATGCCCCGGGTCACGCTCCGGATTCGCTCAAGATCAGGTTCCCGCAAATCTCCCGCAAGTCCCGAAAGCTCCCCCTCAAAAAGCCGCAACATCTTTTCTCCGACAGAAGCCATCTTTTCTTCCACCCGGCGGATTTTTCGCCCGGTGGCGGTGGTTTC
>JADGBA010000135.1 GCA_015231685.1 Candidatus Omnitrophota bacterium
TTCGGCATTGAACGATGTTCTGATCAGCCACAAAAATCCTTCCGCCGTAAGCCTTTATGAAATCAAAGCCGGCAGGCGCGCAGAAATCCAAAAGAGTTCCGGGCTATGGATATCCACGGCTGCGGGCTCCACAGCCGGGATCGCTTCTTCCGGCGGCAAAACACTTCCCTTTTTGTCGAGGGATTTTGAATACAGGCCCAGGGAATTATGCCTCGCCAACATCGCCGGCTATCATTTGACCGGGGGCGTTGTTCACCCCGGCGGCATTTTCAGGATTCGCTCCATGATGGACTCCGGTCTCGCTTTCATCGACGGAGGGCGGGCTGTTCTGCGATTTGCTGAAGGTGATGTTCTGGAATTCGTCGGCTCCGGCACGCCTCTTCAACTGGTTGATTTTAAAGACCGCTTATTGAAGTATCCCCGTCGTCCGCGGTAATCCCGCTCCGCCGCCATGAGTAGCGGACGGGTCTTACTGGACAATATTACTCCAATTTGATACTATTCGCGTATGTTGACGTACACGCGACAAACCGAATACGGACTTCGATGTCTTCTTCATATCGCGAAAGCTCCTGAAGGGCGCCCCGTTGCCATGGCGGAGATCGCGCATGCGGAATCGTACTCCCTGACATTTACCCAGAAAATCCTCCAAAAACTTCGCTCCAGCGGACTTCTTGAGGTGCGGCACGGGAACCGGGGCGGCTATTTACTGGCAGAGCGTCCGGAGCGCATCAGTTTGAAGCGTGTCATTTCGGCGCTCGAGGGAGGGACTTTTAAAGTCTTCTGCGAACGAAACAAACCGTTGGCCCCATGCGCGCACAACCGTTCGTGCGGACTTAAGTCCGTATGGCTTCGCGCCAAAAATCTGCTGGATGGCTATTTTGATTCCGTCAGCCTGGGCGATCTGCTTTCTCCCCGGCGCCCTGGCGGCATAAGGGAGAAATCATGAAGCCCGACAAGAACGTCTCCATCGACGACATTATCCAAAAGGAATACGCCTTCGGTTTCCGAACAGAGGTAGAGCCCGAACTTACCTTCAAAGGTCTCTCCGAAGAAACGGTGCGCAAAATTTCTGCGCGGAAAAACGAACCGCAATTTGTGCTCGATTTCCGCTTGAAGGCGCTCAGTCACTGGCGCAAGTCCGTAGAGCCAACCTGGGCCCGCCTCAAATATCCGCCCATAGACTATGACGGCATCATCTGTTATTCGGAGCCCCGCAAGTCTCAGGGGCCTGAAGGGGGCGGGGTTGCCCCGGAGCTGGTTGAGGCCTTTGATAAACTCGGAATTCCCATCGCTGAAGGCAGACAAATGGACCGGGTCGCCGTGGATGCCATCTTCGACAGCGTTTCGGTGGCCACCACGCACCAGGAACTTCTGCGGAAAGAAGGGGTGATCTTCTGTGCCTTTTCGGAGGCCGCGCGCCTCTATCCGGATCTGGTCCAAAAATACCTGGGGTCGGTGGTTCCGCCGACGGACAATTTTTTTGCATCGCTCAATTCCGCGGTGTTTTCTGACGGGACCTTTGTGTATGTGCCCAAGGGGGTCCGCTGTCCGATGGATTTGTCTTCCTATTTCCGCATCAACACCCGCTCCTCAGGCCAGTTTGAACGCACCCTGATCATTTGCGAGGAAGGCGCCTCGGTCAGTTATCTCGAAGGCTGCACCGCGCCCAAGTTTGACGAGAATCAGCTTCACGCCGCGGTGGTGGAGCTTGGGGCCCTGGATGACGCGCATATCAAGTATTCGACGGTTCAGAACTGGTACGCGGGCGATCCGGAAACCGGGCGGGGAGGCATCTTCAATTTTGTCACTAAACGCGGCCACTGCCGCGGAGCCAGATCGCGCATCTCCTGGACCCAGGTCGAGACCGGCTCCGCCATCACCTGGAAATATCCGAGCTGCGTTCTTTGGGGTGAGAATTCTGTCGGAGAATTTTATTCCGTGGCGCTCACCAACCACCACCAGCAGGCCGACACCGGCTCCAAAATGATCCACATCGGCGCCGGTTCCCGAAGCACGATCATTTCCAAAGGGATCTCTGCGGGGGAATCCACAAATACGTACCGGGGCCTCGTCCAAATTCAGCCCACCGCCCGCAAAGCCCGCAATTTTACTCAATGCGATTCGGTCCTTGTTGGCTCACGCGCCAAGGCCAACACCTTTCCGACCACGGACGTTCATAACGCCGATTCGCGGCTTGAGCATGAGGCGTCAACGTCGCGCATCAGCGAGGAGCAGCTCCTGTATTTTAGGCAGAGAGGGATCTCTCCCGAAGAAGCGGTGCGTTCCATCATCGGAGGCTTCTGCAGCCGCGTCTTCAAGGAGCTCCCGCCCGAATTCGCCGTCGAAGCCACACAACTATTGGGCGTGAAGCTCGAAGGAAGTGTAGGATGACAGCGGAACCGCGCACCCCCCGCGCCTACGGTCTTTGCGGCGACGGCGACTTCGCAAACGCCGAAGAAATTTGCCAAATGGCGCAAAGTCGACCGGCGGTCAACATGCACCATTTGGCTGGAGCACCCTGGCGTTTGCTCAGCGCGCCTCTGTCCGCAAAGCCCGTAAAGGCGCCGGGAGTGGGCGGCTCCGCTTTTATCCGAGCTTTTTACTCGCTTTCGGATTTTGATTACAGAGTGTCATCCGCGGAAGGGAAAAGCGCGGAGCAATCGATTGATTTGCGGCATAAGCCGGCGCCACGCCGGAGAGGTCTTCGCGGGCCTTGCGGACAGACGCGAGCGAACCAAATGGCACCAGGGGGCGAACCAAATTGCGCGCCACGACGTCGCGTGACTTCGCGCAATTTGGTGGGGCCCCGCCATTTGGAGAGCCGCGTCTCGCCGCAAGGAACGCGCGGCCTCGGAGACGTGGTGCCGACTTATGCCGCAAAGCACTCAGATAACGCGAAGGCGAAATCTTATCGAATTTGGAAGGAGTATAATTATGCTGAAAATTGAGGATTTGACGGCGCAGATCGCCGGAAAGACGATTATTGAGGGGTTGAATCTTGAAGTGGGGGAAGGGGAGACACATGCGATCATGGGGCCGAACGGGTCCGGAAAGAGCACACTGGCCAAGGTGCTCTCAGGGGATCCTGAGGTGACGGTCATCCGTGGGAGCGTGCAATTCCTTGGGATGGATGCGCTCGCTCTCGAGCCGGAGGAAAGGGCGCTTGCGGGAATTTTTATCGGCTACCAGTATCCCGTGGAGATCCCCGGCGTCAACATCGCTTCGTTCCTGAGAGCCGCCTACAACGCGAAGAGGCGTCACGATGGCCATACGGAATCGGATCCTTTTGAGTTTTTCGACATCCTCCGCGAGAAATGCCGTCTCCTGGATGTCCGCGAGGAATTTCTTTCCCGCTCAGTCAATGACGGTCTCTCCGGCGGCGAGAAAAAGCGCAACGAGATCCTGCAAATGCTGATGCTGGAACCGAGGCTCGCGGTTCTCGACGAAATCGACTCAGGCCTCGATGTTGACGCCCTCAAAATCGTGGCCTCCGGGGTCAATGCCTTAAAGGATCCGAAACGCTCCTTTGTCCTGATCACGCATTACCAAAGACTGCTCAATTACATCACGCCGGATCATGTGCACATCCTCTCCGGCGGCCGCATCGTCCGCTCCGGCGGCGCAAAGCTTGCGCACGAAATCGAAGAAACGGGATACGTTGTTTCATGACCCGTTCCGCCGCAGAAACTCTCAATC
>JADGBA010000136.1 GCA_015231685.1 Candidatus Omnitrophota bacterium
CTGGAAATTGGGTACGAGATGAACGCCCGCTTCCTGAATGAGGTTTCTGCCCGTTTTCCCGGAGACAACGATCGCTTGAGCCGCATGTCGCTGATTGAGGAGGGGGAGTCCAAGCGGGTGCGTATGTCGTCGGTGGCGATCCTGGCGAGCCAGTCCGTGAACGGCGTATCGGCCCTGCATTCGGATCTTTTGAAGAAAACCCTCTTTAAGGATTTCTTCGAAATGTTCCCCAAGCGCTTCAACAACAAAACCAACGGAATCACGCAACGGCGCTGGCTTCTGAAGTCCAATCCGCCCTTGTCGAACCTCGTCACCGATACTCTCGGCGATGGATGGGTGAAGAATCTTGAGGAGCTCCAGGGGCTCAAGACCCACGCCACCAAGAAGGCGTTTCAGGAGCGCTGGCGCGCCATTAAGCTGGAGAACAAAAAGAAGCTGGCGGAGCACATTCAGGATTCCCTGGGGTTGACCGTCGACACGGCATCGATGTTTGACGTGCAGGTCAAGCGCATCCACGAATACAAACGGCAGCTTCTGTTTGCCTTTTTTGCGATCGCGGAATATCTGAAGATCAAGAACGATCCCAAGGCCTTCAAGGTGCCCCGCACATTGATTGTCGGCGGCAAAGCGGCCCCCGGGTACGCCATGGCCAAGCTCATCATCAAGCTGATCAACAGTGTCGGCGAAGTCATCAACCGGGACCCGGCCACCGAGGGGAAGCTGCGGCTTCTTTTCTTGCCGAACTACTGCGTGTCGCTCGCCGAGAAGATTTTTCCGGCATCGGAACTCTCTGAGCAGATTTCTCTGGCCGGCACGGAGGCCTCGGGGACGGGCAACATGAAGTTTATGCTGAACGGGGCGCTAACGATCGGCACGCTCGACGGCGCCAACGTGGAGATGCATGAGGCGGTGGGCAACGAAAATATCTATATCTTCGGCATGAGGGCGCATGAAGCGGCGGAAGTGAAATCCAGGGGGTACAACCCTTCCGAATACGTCAACCGCTCTCCGGTGTTGAAGGAGATTTTCCGCTTGTTGAACAATAATTTCTTTTCGCTCAACCAGCCGGAGATCTTTAAACCGATTATCGGAGCCCTTTTGTACACCGACGCTTTCATGGTAGCGGCGGATTTCGACTCATACATCCAGATGCAGGAGCGGGTCGGCGGGGAATACCTGGACGCCGCGAACTGGACCCGCAAATCCATCCTGAATACGGCGTGTTCGGGGCGGTTTTCGAGCGACCGGACGATCCGGGATTACGCCGAAGGCATCTGGAAAATCAAACCCTAAACCGATCAAAGGAGAACCGAATGAAGTCACGCGCGATTTATCCGCCTCTGGGAATGACCATTCTGCTGTGTCTGGGAACCATCTATTCCTGGAGCGTTTTTAAAAAGCCGCTTGAAGCCCTGTTCAATGTGGGGGCCACGGAGAGCGGAATGCCGTTCATGATCTTTCTGGCGTCGTTTGCATTGGCGATGCCGTTTGCGGGGTTTTTGATCGAAAAACTCGGGCCCCGCACCACCACAATTATCGGCGGTGTGATCGTGTCGGCCGGTTGGATTATCGCGGGATTCGCCCAGAGCATGTCCTTTATCTCTCTGGCGTACGGGATTATCGCCGGTGCCGGCGTGGGGATCTGCTACGGAGCGCCTCTTGCCGTTTCCGCAAAATGGTTTCCGGACAAGAAGGGCCTGGCTCTCGGAATCACTCTGGTGGGCTTCGGGCTCTCGGCGTTCATCACCGCGCCGGTGGCGCGGTACCTGATTGCGACCTACGGACCGCTGGAGGCGTTCAAAATCCTCGGCGCATCATTCCTTGTGATCATTACGATTTGCGCGTTCTTTTTGAGGTTCCCCAAAGAAGGTGAGATTCAGGTGACGCCGGCCCAGGCCGCAGCGGATGCCGCCGCGACACAGATGACCGCGGGGCAAATGGTCAAGACTCCGAAGTTTCTCGGGTTGTGGCTTTGTTACACGATCGGAACGCTCGCCGGACTCATGGCGATCGGGATCACGAGTCCCGTGGGCCAGGACGTGATCAAGCTCGACGCAAAGACCGCGGCGTTCATGATTTCGCTCTTTGCGATCTTCAACGGGGCAGGGAGACCGCTCTTCGGTTATTTGACGGATAAATTCGGCCCCAAAATGTCGGCGATCATTTCCTACGTTCTTATCATCGTTGCCTCCGGTCTCACGCTGCTCTTTTCGGAAGGATCGGTGGTGCTGTATATCATTTCGTTTGCGACGCTTTGGATGATCCTCGGAGGCTGGCTGGCCATCGCGCCGGCGGCGACGAGTTCTTCCTTTGGCGCTAAGAACTATGCGCAGAACTACGGCTTTGTGTTCACGGCCTACGGCGCCGGCGCCATTCTCGGATCGCTGGTTTCGGGGTTTCTCAAAGACACCTTCGGGTCATATCTCTACACGTTTTATCTGACGGCCGCTTTGGGCGTTCTGGGGATTGTGATCGCATCCGCAACGTTTAAGCAAAAGTAAAAATCCGTTCAGCCACACTCTCGCCTCCGATGCGGCGGTGTGAGTGTGGCTGGGTGGGTTTCTCCTGCGCATCCCGCAAAAAGCCCTGGGGCAATCATCGACACTGAGATAGAATAACCCTTGGACTTGTTCTGCATTAGTATATTCTTAACATAACTTAAAAGAATTAACAAAAAAATAAGAATTTTTTAAATAAAGGCAACCAAGTATTGTAATTGGTAAATATTGTTTGCTTTTATGTTGTCAATTCATCGGCTCCGGACTAAAATATAGCCCTCGTCTTTGTGATTGCTCAATGGTTCGGGTCGTATATCATTAACTTGGAAAGCGTTGGAAGGGGATTGTTCCGGCTCTCGTTGATTGGCAGAGCCATCCAATAAATATGAAAATCGCAATCTTGTCATGGGAATCGCTGCATTCCGTATCCGTCGGAGGCATCGCCGCTCACATCACTGAGCTTTCTTCCGCTCTGGAGAGAAAAGGCAATGAGGTTCATGTCTTTACACGTATCGGACATCCGGAACAGTCCTGGTATGAGCTGATCGAAGGCGTCCATTATCACCGTTGCCCCTTTGACGTACATCCGGATTTTGTGCAGGAAGTGGATAATATGTGCGCGTCCTTTGCGCGGAGTTTTTTTGAGACGGAGGACCACACCGGGCCATTTGATGTGGTGCACGCGCACGATTGGTTGACGGTGAATGCCATGACGCGCATCCGTGATGCGCGCGGCCGCCACTGCGTTTTCACGATCCATTCGACGGAATACGGCCGTTGCGGCAACCAGCGCCACGGAGGCAACTCCGAAAGAATCCGCCATCACGAATGGTTGGGCGGATACGCCGCGGATCATGTGATGGCCGTATCCAAGAGTCTGAAGGATGAGTACTGTTCCGAATACAATGTGCCCGGAGACAAGGTGGACGTCGTGTACAACGGGATCAGTTACCGTAATTATGACGGTTGGATTGATCCTGCGGCGGTGCGTGAATCCTACGGCATCGGGCCGATGGATCCGATGGTTCTGTTTGTGGGGCGCATGGTGTATCAGAAGGGGCCCGATCTTCTGGCAGGGGGAGTCCCGTACATTCTGCAGTATTATCCGAACGCCAAATTTGTTTTTGTCGGAGACGGTGAT
>JADGBA010000011.1 GCA_015231685.1 Candidatus Omnitrophota bacterium
CAACGATACCAAGGGGCTATGTGCTCCGGTTACCTTTAACTTGAGTCAATTCGCCGTACTCATAAAGAGTTTAAAGATGAGATATTGTTGTGATAGAATGACTGGCTTCAGAATACGCGCCGCTAGCTCAGTTGGTAGAGCAGCTGACTCTTAATCAGCGGGTCCAAGGTTCGAGTCCTTGGCGGCGCACTTTTTGATGTTCTTTGAAATGGGCTCTTCAATCGGGTTGTCGTAAAACCGGAGTATGTGGTTCGGCGGCGGCCGCGGTGGCGGAATTGGCAGACGCGCATGACTTAGGATCATGTTCCGAAAGGAATGGGGGTTCAAGTCCCTCCCGCGGCATTGCCGCCGGAGCGGTCACATCACCGGGAAGAGCCGATGGTATTTTTAGGCGGGAGTAACTCAGTGGTAGAGTGCAACCTTGCCAAGGTTGAGGTCGAGGGTTCGAATCCCTTCTCCCGCTCCAGTTTTTGTGGCGCATTTGTAGCGCCGAGATCTCATGAGCCGGCTGGACAGAGGGCTCCTGGGACGCCGGCCCCGGCGATGGATTCCGAAGAGGAATGTTTTTCCGATCCGACGAGCTTAGTTGGCAACCTCAAAGATAAGGATGGATCGCACCCATGAAGATCGCAGAATTTTTGAATGAAAAAGCCATTGTGCCCGACCTCAAAGCCACCGACAAGGAAGGGGCGATTCGTGAGCTTATCGACGTTTTGGCTCGCGCGGAGGGATTGCGGAACAAGGAAGAGATCGCCAAGGTTCTCATGGCGCGCGAGGCGTTGGGCAGCACGGGAATCGGGTTGGGTGTGGGGATTCCGCACGGTAAGTGCAACGCAACGAAGCGGCTGGTGGCATCCTTCGGAATCTCCCGAAAAGGGATTGATTTTGATGCGCTGGACGGTGAATCCGTATATATTTTTTTCTGCCTGGTGGCTCCCGAGGATTCCGCGGGACCTCATCTGAAAGCACTCGCGCGCATATCGCGCCTCCTCAAGGATAAATACTTCAGGGATTACCTCCGAAGCCTCACGGACGACAAAAAGATTTTTAAAGCCATTAAAGACGAAGACGCGAAGAAACCGTAACGTTTCGGGCTTTAGGAGGCGTCATCGTGGGAATTTATAAGTGGCTGTATCCCGGCATGAGAATCAAACGCTGGATGGTGTTGTGTTCCATCGGGATCGTGCTGTGTTCGATGGGGTTTGTGGTCACCCTCATCGAAAATCAGGAAGCCTCCGGAAGCCTGTTTGTGGTGGCGGGGATTTTTCTGGTGGTGCTCAGCATCCGCAAAATCATGAAGTCGGTGATTATGATTTTGGCGCCCAATCAGGAAGGGCAAATTTTGAACAAGATGTACCAGCGGGGGGTGTTATCGAGCGGTCCGCGGATCGTGGCTGTGGGCGGCGGAACCGGGTTGTCGGTTCTGTTGAGAGGACTCAAGGAACGCACGACCAACATTACGGCGGTGGTGACGGTTTCCGACGATGGAGGTTCTTCAGGCCGATTGCGAAGTCAATTCGATGTCCTGCCACCCGGGGATATCAGGAACTGTCTTTCGGCGCTGGCGGATGCGGAACCGATGATGCAGGAGCTTTTGCAGTTCAGGTTCTCCGAAAAGTCGTCTGATCTTGCGGGGCACAGCTTCGGGAATCTGTTTATCCTGGCGATGGCCAAGATTACGGGAGACTTCGAGAAGGCTGTTCGTGAATCCAGCCGGATTCTGAATATTCGCGGGCAGGTGGTGCCGTCTACGCTGTCAAAAGTGGTTTTGGAGGCGCGCCATGCGGACGGCAAAGTGCTGGAAGGTGAAACCAAGATTTCGGCCTACGCTTCACCGATTGAGCGACTCTTTTTGAAACCGGACGACTCGCCGGCGACGGATGACGCGATTGCGGCGATCCGGACGGCGGATGCGATTGTGCTCGGGCCCGGATCGTTGTATACCAGCGTGCTTCCGAATCTTCTGATCAAAGAAATTTTGCAGGAGATCGCAAGGGTCAGGGTGCCAAAGATTTATGTATGCAACATCATGACGCAGCCGCACGAAACGGCGCATCTGAAGTCCGATATCGATCACGTCCGGGCGCTCGTTGAACACACGCGCCCGGAAGTTATCACACATTGCATTGTCAATAACGGCGCGGTGCCGGGTGAACTGGCACAGCGTTACACGGGCGGCGGATCCGTGCCGCTGGAATGCCGCGCGGAGGAGATCCGGCAGATGGGATACACGGTTTTTGAGACAGATCTGGTGCAAGGGTCCGATGTCGTCCGGCACAATTCGCGAAAGTTGTCCAAGTTGATTGTTGAGATTGCGCAATCCAAGAAATGAGATGAGCCATGAAAAAAACGGTGGTGGTCCGCAATCCGATGGGTTTGCATGCGCGCCCAGCCTCCGTCTTCGTGAAGATCGCCAATCAATATGACGCGGATGTTCATGTGGCCAAGGACGGACAGTCGGTGAACGGAAAATCAATCATGGGGATCTTGATGCTCGCGGCGGAACAAGGGTCTGAAGTATCTATGGAAACCACGGGGCCGGAAGCGGCCGCTGCCATGGAAGCGCTGGAGGCGTTCTTGACCAGCGTGGATGCCTCGTCCGAGGCAGGGGGGCTGGTGTGAAACTTCTCAAGGGGATTGCGGCATCCGCCGGGATTGCGGTCGGCAAGGCCCTCCTCCTGGACCATGAGGATCTTCGGGTTCCCCCGAGGCCTGTCGACGAGGCGGCGGTCCCGAATGAAATCATGCGTTTTGAGGATGCGCTCACCCGTACCCGCGCCCAGATTTTAAAGATTCAGAACCAGATCACCAAGGAACTCGGCCGTGAGCACGCGGAGATTTTTGATGCGCATTTGATGCTCATAGAAGACCGGACGCTGATCGAAGAGGTGATTGGTCAGCTCAAGAAAACCCGCCTGTCTGTGGAGTATGTTTTTAGTCAGGCGCTGCGGAAGTACACGGCAGCTTTGGCTAAGGTGGGTGACGAGTATCTGAGAGAGCGCGTAGCCGACATCAACGACGTGGGCCGCCGTATTTTGCGAAATCTCATGGGGGAGCGTGGCACCCGAATCGATCAGCTGACGGAGCGCGTGGTACTCATCGCATACGACCTTTCTCCGAGCGATACGGCCGTCATGCACAAGCGGGATGTGATCGGTTTTGCCACCGACATCGGGGGCCGGACGTCCCACACCGCGATTATGGCCAAATCCCGGGAGGTTCCCGCGGTAGTAGGTCTGGAAAACGTCACTCAGCTCATCAAAGACGGTGATGAGGTGATTATTGACGGCATTGACGGCGTCGTGGTGATTAATCCCGACCGGGATACGCGCGAAGCGTACCTCACCAAACGCGAGGAGTACATCGCGAGCGGCCGCGAGTTCATGAAGATCAAGGACAGCCCGGCCGTGACTCTGGACAAACGGAAGATCGCGCTCTGCGCCAACCTCGAGCTTCCCGACGAGATTGAGTCCATCCAGTCGCATGGGGCTGAAGGAATCGGTCTTTTTCGAACGGAGTATCTCTTTTTGAACCGAAAAACGCTGCCGAATGAGGAGGAGCAGTTCTTCTCCTATAAGACGGTGGTCGCCCAGATGAAACCGCGCCCCGTCACGATCCGGACGCTGGACTTGGGCGGAGACAAATTCTTATCTCAGCTGGAAATGCCCCGGGAGATGAACCCCTTCCTTGGCTGGAGGGCCATTCGCTTTTGCCTCGCGATGCCGGAGATCTTCAAACCGCAGCTCCGGGCGATTCTTCGTGCCAGCGCGTTCGGAAAGACGCGGCTCATGTATCCGATGATCTCGGGCCTGGAGGAGCTCAGGGCCGCCAACGATCTTCTGAACGATTGCAAGCGGGAGCTTCACAAAAAAGGGGTTCCGTACGATCCGAAGATCGAGCTCGGGGCCATGATCGAAATTCCCTCAGCGGCGCTGACCTGCGATCTCCTGGCTGACGAGGTGAGCTTTTTTTCGATCGGAACCAACGACTTGATTCAGTATGCGCTGGCCGCGGACCGTGTGAACGAAAAAATCGCCTATTTGTATGATCCCGCGCATCCGGCGGTGCTGAGGTTGTTGAGGAATATTATCGTTTCGGGCCATCGGAAGAAGATGCGCGTCAGCATGTGCGGCGAGATGGCCGGTGATCCGGAGTTGACGATTATTCTTGTCGGTTTGGGACTTGATGAGATGTCGATTTCGGCGGTTCTCCTTCCTGAGATCAAGGCCATTATCCGGTCGATCAAGTTTTCTACAGCGCAACGTATTGCCAAGGAGGCTCTCAAGTTCCGTACGGGCAAGGAGGTTATGAGTTTTGCAAGGGAGCATTTCAGGCAGTTGAGCAAGGGCAAGAGTTTTTACGGTAATTTGAGAGACCGGAGGGAGGAAACCGCATGAAAACCGTCGTACTCGCCGCGGGATACGCCACGCGGCTGTATCCGCTGACACAGGATAAACCCAAAGCACTTTTGCCTGTCGGAAAGAAGCTCCTCCTGGATCATCTTCTCGGAAAGTTGGGCGGGGTGCCGGAAATGGACGAAGTGGTCCTTGTCACGAATCACCGTTTTGCCGGACAGTTCAGTGATTGGGCCAAGTCAAATCCGTGCCCATGCCCGATCCGCGTTCTCGATGACGGAACCACCTCAAACGATAACCGCCTTGGCGCTGTCGGGGATTTGCAATTTGCGATTCGGGAAGCGGGGTTGAAGGAGGATTTGATGGTGCTGGCCAGCGATAACTTGTTTGATGAAGGTTTCAGGGGGTTTTGTGATTTTGCCCTGAAGCATCCCCGATCGGCATCGGTGGGTGTCTACGATATTGGCGACCCCTCGATCGCCGCGGGACGATACGGCGTTATTGAATGCGATTCCACGAATAAGATAGTCGGAATTGAGGAAAAGCCGGATCAGCCGAAGTCTCCGAATGTGAGTACCGGAGTTTACTTTTTTCCGCAGTCTTCATTTCAGCGTATGGATGAATATCTCGCGGGAGCGGAGCGCAAGGACGCGCCGGGGCACTACGTTCGATGGCTGGCTGAACGTGAGGCGGTGTATGCCTACGTTTTTGGCGGCCGGTGGTTTGATATCGGAAGCCTCGACCAGCTTGAAGAGGCGAGCAAGGCTTACAACGCTTAGAGGCGGATGCAGCGGAAACCGAAAGGATAGCAATGGAAAAGAACGCGTATTTGTTCAGCTCAGAAAGTGTGACCGAGGGACACCCGGACAAGATTTGCGATCAAATCTCTGACGCGGTTCTCGACACGATTCTTAAGGACGATCCGGACGGCCGTGTGGCCGTGGAAACGCTTGTCACGACCGGTATGGTGATTGTGACGGGAGAGGTCACGACAGAAACCTATGTCGATATTCCGAAGGTGGTCCGCAGGGTGCTGAAGGATATTGGATACGCGGAAGCCGCGCTGGGGTTCGATCATGAATCCTGCGGAGTGCTGACCGCCATTCAGCGCCAATCGCCCGATATTGCCCGTGGTGTGGATACCGGCGGAGCAGGTGATCAGGGGCTGATGTTCGGATTCGCCACGAGGGAAACGCCGGAATTGATGCCGCTTCCGATCAGTCTGGCGCAAAGGATCACGCGTAAATTTTCGGAACTTCGCAAAGCCGGCACACTCAAGTACCTTTGGCCGGACGGCAAGTCGCAGGTCACGGTTGAATATGTGGACGGGAAACCCGAGCGGGTGGACACGATTGTGATGAGCGTGCATCACCGCCACGGCGTAAGCCTGGACCGCATCAAGCGGGATCTCACGCGGCTCATTGTCCGCAACCCGGACATCATTCCCCAAAATCTTGTGGATCGGCGCACCCGAATTCTGGTGAATCCCACCGGACGGTTTGAAGTGGGCGGTCCGGTGGCGGATACGGGTCTGACCGGAAGAAAGATCATCGTTGACACCTACGGAGGTTCGGCGCCACACGGCGGCGGCGCCTTTTCGGGGAAGGATCCTTCGAAGGTGGACCGATCCGCGTCCTACATGGCGCGGTACATCGCCAAGAATGTAGTGGCGGCCGGTCTGGCGGATGCCTGCGAGGTCCAGCTCGCCTACGCCATCGGCGTGCGGGAGCCGGTCTCGGTCAAGGTGACCCAAGGCCGGGGCGCCACTGTGCCGGACGGTGTGCTTGAACGCGCTATTCGCAAAACGTTCGATCTGACGCCGGCGGGTATCATCAAAACGCTGGATCTTAAGAAGCCGATTTATCTCAAGACGGCCGCGTACGGACACTTTGGCCGCCATGAGAAGAGCTTCACGTGGGAACACACTGACAAAGTCGACGCATTAGCCAAAAACGTTAAGAAGGAAATGGGACGTTAAACCGAAGGAGTCTGTCTTGAAAAAGAGCGATTACGACGTTAAGAACCTTGCATTGGCCGCTTCCGGAAAAAAGCGGATTGAGTGGGCGCGCCGGCAGATGCCGGTGATTCAGAGTATTGAGAAGCGCTTTCTCAAACAGAAGCCCCTCAAAGGCTATTCGGTCGCGGCGTGTCTCCACGTCACGACAGAAACCGCGAATCTTATGATTGCCCTCAAGTCCGGAGGCGCGGATGTGGCGCTTTGCGCGTCCAACCCCTTGAGTACTCAGGATGAAACCGCCGCCTCCCTCGTCAAGGATTACGGCATTCCTGTCTTCGCCATTCACGCCGAGGACCGAAAAACCTATTATCGCCACATTCATGCTGTTCTCGACCGCAAACCGAGGATCACCATGGATGACGGAGCGGACCTGGTGAGTGTATTGCACACGACGCGTCGCGGTGACGCCGAGAGGGTGATCGGCGGAACGGAGGAGACCACCACCGGAGTGATCCGGCTGAGGGCCCTCGAGAAAGAGGGGAAGCTCCTTTTTCCGATGATCGCGGTGAATGATGCTTACACGAAGCATTTTTTTGACAACCGTTATGGGACGGGCCAGTCCACCTTTGACGGAATTCTCCGGGGGACCAACATGTTAGTGGCCGGATCCACCGTGGTGATTGCCGGTTACGGATGGTGCGGCCGCGGAGTGGCGGTGCGGGCCCGGGGCATGGGAGCGCGAGTCATTGTAACCGAGGTGGATCCCTTGAAGGGGATCGAAGCCGTAATGGACGGTTTTGACGTGATGCCGATGCAGCGCGCTGCCGCGATGGGCGACCTTTTCATCACTGTGACGGGTGATATCAACGTTCTCAGAAAAGAGCATTTTCTGAAGATGAAGGACGGCGCGATTATCGCCAATTCAGGCCATTTTGATGTCGAGATTGATGTGAAGAGCTTGAAGCGGATGGCTTCCAAAACGCGTGAGATTCGTCCCTTTTTGAACGAATACACGCTCGCGGGCGGACGCAAGATTTATCTCCTGGCGGAAGGCCGGCTCGTTAATTTGAGCTCAGCCGAAGGACATCCGGCTATGGTGATGGATATGAGTTTCGCCAATCAAGCGCTCTCCTGCGAATACATGCGCACTCACGCATCGCGTCTCAAAAAGTGCGTCATCAAAGTGCCCGACGAAATCGACAGCGGTATCGCCAAGCTCAAGCTGAGCACCATGGGCATCCGGATCGATACGTTGACCGCCGAGCAGAAGCATTATCTGACGAGCTGGAACGTCGGCACTTGATCCGCATTCCGAAACGACGGACGTCGTTTTACAGGTTTCTTCGCATCTGAACGGTGCCCACAGCCAGAAAGATGACGTTGGGCAGCCACGCCGCTGCGATGGGTGGCAGCGCGCCGCCCTTGCCCAGGGCGGCTGAGAAGGCGGCGGTCGCGTAGTAGGCCATGATAACGGCGACACCGACCCCGAGGCTGATCATCGCTCCTCCACGTCGGGCGGCGATCGCCATCGGCGCGGTGACCAGGAGCAGGATCAGGCAGGCAAAGGGCCGCGCGAATTTCTGATGCAATTCCATGAGAAGTCGTGAAGACACCGCGAATCCGGTGATGCGGGAATCTTCAAGGTAGGCTTTGAGCTGGCGGAAGCTCATGTATTCCGGCTGAGTGAACTGATTGACGAAGACCTCCGGCTTTTCGTGAATATCAGAAACCTGGCGCTCGGCATGACGCGGCTGTTTCAGGATGTCCCCCTCTTCATTAACCTCGTATTCCAGAACATCATAAAAAACCCACACACCATTTTGGTACACAGCGCGCTGGGCTGTAGTCTTGGATTTGAGATGCAAATCATCAAAATGCTCAAGGACAATGACGTCGTAGAGTGATTTTGTGGCGAGTGCCAATTCGCGCGCGTAAATCATGCGGTTTCCCCGGGCCAACAGCGTCACGTTTTGAATGCTGCGTTGGCCGAGCGCCGTTTTTTGCTTCTCGATAAGGCCGTATTTGATGGATGAGGTGACTACGGTGGAGAAAGGGGTGACGCTTTCGTTCATGAGAATGAGACCCGCGCTGACGAGAAGACCGATATAAAACACCGGAAAGAGGATTTTGAGGCCGGATAAGCCGTTGGCCTTAAGAGCGGTGATTTCGTTGTGACGGCCGAGTTGGCTTAGAGAGTAGAGCGAGGCGATGATGATTGCCGCCGGAAGAGTCTGGTTAAGGATGACGGGAATCATGCTTGCGTAATAGAGACCGATGACCCGGAGAGGTGTCTCACTTGCGAGAAAATTATCCAGATGGTTGAGGCAGTCGACGATGACAAACATGCTGACAAACAGGCCCGCACAAAATAGGAACGGCGTCAAAAAATTACCTGTCACGTAACGCGTGGTGATCTTCAACGGCCCAAAACCCTTTTGTGAAGCCAAAGACCCGTCAGAAAGAACGCCAGATTCGGAAAGTGGAGGGCCACGATCGGCGGGAGCGCGCGGGTCTGCGCGGCACTGGAGGCGCCGATGAGAAGCGCCCAATAGAATGTGCCCAGAATCAGGGCGATGGCGAATCCCACAGTCTTTTCGGAACGGTGGACGCGGATGGCCAGCGGGATGGAAATAAACACCAGGCAGAAGGCGGCAAAACCCATGGCGATTTTCTTATGGATCTCGGTGAGCGCGTACGGATCGATAAAACCTTCGTTCTTGAGTCGGTTAAACTGGGTCCAGAGCTCCCGGAGGGTCAGTTCCTTGCGCTTCTTCTCCATGGGTTCGCGGAACTTGAGGTTCGAGATATCCAGCGGCAGATAATAGGTCCCGAAGCGGAGTTTGTAGAAGCGCCCGGGATCGTTGGCGTCGGGCTCATCGCTGGCGCCGTTGGAAAGCTTCAACTTGATCACGTTCTGCTCCGGCAGCGGTATGAGCTCGCCCTCCTCCGCGATGATGGTGCGGGTGGGGCCGTTCTTCTGGGGTTGATAGATGCGAATCTGTTTGAGCTTGTTTTCTTCGATGCGGTGAATGAAGAGAACGATGTCCTGAAAGCTTTTGATGAACACACCTTCTTCAAGGAGTGCTGTAGGGGAGCGGAGGCTGATTTCTGAAGAAACCCGGCGCATCATAAAATGACACCGCGAGGCGATCTGATCGTTGAGGTAAAAAGAGAACAGTGAGAGGATCACCGCAACCCAGAGAATGGGCCGGACAATGCGCGCCAGGGACACGCCGCTGGCGCGGAGGGCGACGAGTTCCGAATCCGCGCTCATTCGCCCGAAAGTCAGGAGCGCGGCGACGGAAGCCGCCATTGGAATAGTGAAGACAAAGATGAACGGTGTCAGATACACAAAGATCTGCAAGATCCTCAGAATATCGACGCCCCGGTTGATGACCAAATCGAACATTTTGGAAAAAAGGTTTCCTAAAAGGAGCATGAAGGTCAGCACGATCAGAATGGTGATAAAGTTGGTCAAAAACTCCTCGAGGATGTAATTACGGAGAATTTTCATGAGCCGGAACCCTCCGCGAGAGAAAAAAACACGGTCTCCCGGGCGCCCGCAGCCATGAGTGCCCGGTGGCATTCGGCGGCAGTGGCGCCTGTGGTGGTTACGTCATCGGTGACAAGGATCCGGGCCCGCAAAGGTACGGGGGAGGAGGCGATGGATTGCGATGCCGCCGTCAAACGCTGAGCCCGCGAGAGCGAGGTTTGTTTGGGGACGGTACGAATGCGCTTCAGAAGATTTACGGCCGGGCAGCCAAGAAAGCGGGCGAGGCCGTCCCGGATTCTGGCGGACGGCCCTTCGTCCGGCAGCCACCCCGAGGCCCGATGCGTCGGCGCACAGGCGACCCCGTCAAAACAGCCCAACTGGGGAAGAATGAGGTCCAGGTGATCGCGCATCAAGTGGAATAGGACTTTTTCCGCGCGCGGGTCATGATTAATCTTGAATTTCCAGATCAGTTTTTTGGCTGTACCCAGGTAGCGAAGCGGTGAGGGTATGCGGAAAGCGGCTGTTCCCGCAGGTAGAAGGCCTTCTGCAGAGGCGGCCGGCAAGGCGAGGGGCAGCTTGCGATGGCACCCCGGGCACAGGGGTAAGGTTGGTTCCAGCGATAGCCACTCATCGCAAAGAACACAGTGGGTCGGGTAAAGAACACCGGCCGCAACACGAACAAAGGAATAAATGGGAGAAATCAGGGCCATATCGTAGGTAAATATACCATATATGATGGGGACTGTCCCCATGATGGTCGCCACCCCGAACGGGGACTGTCCCCCATGATGGTCGCCACCCCGGGTGGGGCAGCCGCCGCCAAAATGATGAGGTCAGCCTCCGCCGCCTCATGTAGAATACCCGGATGCGGATCGGAGATTTGAAACGGGTGTTCCGAATTCTGGATGACTGGTCCTCAGAGTGGACCGTTCCGGTGGTGACGCTTGTGGCGCTGACCGGGAAAGGGCCGTTTCGGGTGCTGATCTCGTGCCTTCTCAGTCTGAGAACCCAGGACGAGACAACGGCCGGCGCAGTCCGGCGGCTCTTTGAAGTCGCGGACACTCCCGGAACAATAGCCGCGCTCCCGGTCTCGAGAATTGAAAAGCTTATCTATCCGGTTGGGTTTTATAAGACGAAGGCCGGGGTGCTGAAGCGTGTTTCTGAGGATATTCTACGCCGCCATGGGGGGAGGGTTCCGGATGACATGGAAGAACTTCTCCGATTCAAGGGGGTCGGGCGAAAAACCGCCAATCTGGTTCTTTCGGAGGGTTTCGGGCAGGATGCGATTTGCGTGGATACGCATGTGCACCGGATTACAAATCGCTGGGGACTGGTGCAGACTCCGAATCCCGAGGCGACCGAGTTCGCCTTAAGAAAGGTTTTGCCCAGACCCTACTGGCGAACCATCAACAAATTGCTCGTCGCGTTCGGCCAGCAGCATTGCAGGCCACTGTCGCCTCATTGCAGTTTGTGCCGATTGACGGATGTTTGTCCCAAAATCGGCGTGACGCGGCGGCGTTGAATCGATACGGAGGTTACGGAATGGATGAATGGATGCGGGAGGCCATCAAAGAGGCTCAGATGGGGCTTGCTGAGGGAGGCATCCCCATCGGCGCGGTGCTGGTGCACAAGGGCGCCATTATCGGAAGAGGGCATAACCGAAGGGTTCAAAAGGGGAGCGTTATTCTTCACGGGGAGATGGACGCGCTGGAAAATGCAGGCCGACAGACGGCCGGGATTTATCGGGAGTGTGTGATGGTCACCACCCTCTCTCCCTGCGCAATGTGCTCTGGCGCCATGATTCTTTACGGGATTCCCAAAGTCGTGATCGGTGAGAACACCACCTTTATGGGCGCTGAGGAATGGTTACGCAAAATGGGTGTGGCGGTCGAGGTTTTGAACAGCGTTGAATGCATCGATATGATGAGGGCCTTTATTCGCGACAAACCTCACTTGTGGAATGAGGATATCGGCGAGTTGTGAGGCTGCTGGCCGGGGGACCGAATGAATAAGACGGTGTTTCTTCAAAGCTTTGGTTGTCAGATGGACGCAGTATTATGCGACCATCGTGCCTTATTTGTGTAGGATTTGGTGAGCTTGTGCGGGGAAAAAAACTATATTAAAAATGGCTATAAATATATTCGACATTTCTCTAATTAATGAGTATAATTACTCATAGTAGTGAGTAATTATAGGAGGATACATGTATAAACGAAATATGGTTGAAATTGTCCGCAATCGTTTGGCTGAAAAGAGACGCCTTATTCAGGTTATATTGGGTCCGCGCCAGGTGGGCAAGACGACGGCTATCCAACAGGTTATCCAAGACTTGACGGTGCCATCTCATTATGCCGCGGCCGATTTACCGGCTCCGCCGGATACGGGATGGATAGCCAGACAGTGGGAAATGGCTAGGATGAAAAGAGAAGCGTCAAAGCCGGTTGTTCTTGTTTTGGACGAAATTCAGAAAGTCGCGCATTGGTCTGATGAGGTCAAACGCCTGTGGGATGAAGATAGCCGCTTGAACAGCGATATTTATGTTGTCCTTCTGGGGTCGTCATCTCTATTGATCCAGAAAGGATTAAGCGAGAGTCTGGCGGGGCGGTTTGAACTTGTTCGTTTTCCCCATTGGTCGTGGGTTGAAATGCGGGATTGTTTCGGCTTATCTTTAGAGCAGTATGTCTATTTTGGAGGATATCCGGCCTCGGCATCCCTTATGCAAGACGAAAATCGTTGGGGGCAATATGTCCGTGATTCATTGATCGAAACCGCCCTATCAAAGGATATCCTTCTTTTAAACCGCGTTGAAAAACCTGTTTTACTGCGGCAACTATTTGTGCTGGCTTGTGAATATAGCGGTCAGATACTATCGTACCAAAAAATCTTAGGACAATTGCAGGATGTGGGCAATACGGTAACGATTGCACATTATCAAAAGCTCCTCGAGGCTGCCTTTCTGATCCAGGGACTGCAAAAGTGGTCGGGTAAAGCGGTTCGCTCAAGGAGTTCAAGCCCCAAGTGGCTTGCCTTGAATTCCGGACTTGTAAGTGCCCTGTCTAACCGGACTTTTAATGAGTGGCGCGGCGATCCTGCTCAGTGGGGCAGGCTTGTGGAAACGGGCGTCGGGGCTCATTTAGCAAATCAATGTATATTAAACGGCGTTGTTATCTATTATTGGCGCGACGGAAATAATGAGGTTGATTTTGTATTGTGCAAAGGCAACGCCCTGACTGCTATTGAAGTAAAAAGCGGGCAGAAGCGCATAGAATCAAAGGGTTTGGCGGCATTTAAGAAGCAGTATTCCCACGCTCGTACGTTGGTAGTTGGAACTGGTGGTGTGGCGCTGAAGGAATTCTTTGAGACTCCGATCGTGAAATTGATAGCATGAAATTATTAGTAAGAGTTCGCTGTTTTGTAGGGTAGCTTTTTTCAGATGAATATCCTTGCCCTTGAAGCGATTATAAGGCTTATTCGCTTCACGGCCCCTTGAGGGGTAGGGATCCGGCGGCGGCCGGAGTGTGCATTACGACATTCTTTGGCCGAAGGGCGCGACCGAGTAGGGGCCATGCACGATATCAAGTGCAAGAATTCCATGGTTCGAGCGGAAATGATCGAGCTGGATCTTTTTGCCATTATTGAGAAATTAACTCAAAACCAGGACATACTGAAAGTCCGTTTGGCGCAACTCGTCAAAGTTCAGGCGGAACCCTGCGAGGCGTTTGTTGAAATGATCCGGGAGCAGAACCGCCTGATCCAGGACAACCTGCGGCGGCAAAAGAAACAAGCGGACGCTTACGATGCCCGGGAGAAACAGAAAGGGTACCAGCAGTATGTGCGCGAAGTCCTGAACCGGTTTGATGACGCGAAAGAGGAGTCGGATCCTATCCGCTCGTTTTTAGAAGGGAATAAACTATGTCAGAAGAAGTTTCTGGAGGAAATAAAGGTCAGCGACCCCTCAGGGTGTTTATCGCAACCTTTGGATGTCAGATGAATGCGCGGGACACGCAATCGGTCCGGTCGCTTCTGGAGTTGCGCGGATACCGCTGGGCGGACGTGATGGAAGACGCTGACGTGGTGCTTTTTAATACCTGCAGCGTGCGCCAGCACGCCGAAGAGCGGGTGTGGAACCGGCTCGCTGTTCTCTCGAAGGCGAAGGCGCGACGGCCGGGACTGGTTTTTGGGGTGCTGGGATGCATGGCTCAGGAGCACGGAGAGCGATTCTTCAAGAGGATACCGGCGCTCGATTTTGTTTGCGGGCCGGGAAACCTGGACGAGGTGCCGGACCTGATCGATGGCGCTCTGCGCTCCGTACGCCGCAAGGCGGCAATTGACCGGATCGATCTGAACGACGGAACCGTTGCCGGCGCTGATTACCGCGGGGAAGGCGTGCGGGCGTCGGTGAATATCACTGTGGGTTGCGACAACCGCTGTACGTATTGCATCGTTCCCACAACCCGCGGCCGGGAGCGTTCACGGGCATCTACGGATGTGATCGGCGAGATCAGGAAGCTTGTTGACGGCGGCTCAATGGATATCACCCTCTTGGGGCAGAATGTCAATAGCTACGGGAAGGGATTACGGGAGGGGCTGAATTTTGTGAAACTTCTCGAGAAGATTGACCGCGAGGCCCCGCCGGAGCGACTGCGGTTCATGACGAGTCACCCCAAGGACGCGGGGCCGGATCTTTTTAAGGCGATGCGGGATTTGCGATGCGTCTGCGAGCATTTGCACCTGCCCGTGCAATCCGGGTCGTCCAGGGTATTGCGGCGCATGAAGCGGGGCCACACGCGGGAGGAGTATCTGCGGATTACGGAAGATTACCGCAAGATCCTTCCCGGCGGGAGCCTGACGACGGATTTGATTGTCGGCTTCTGTGGAGAAACGGAGGATGACTTTCATGAAACGCGGAAGCTTGTGGAGACCGTCGGGTTTGACGCGGCTTTCATGTTCATGTATTCCCCAAGGCCGGGCACGCCCGCCGCGCGATTGGAGGATGACGTCTCTAATGAGGTTAAGAACAGCCGCCTCCAGGACCTTCTGGCGCTCCAAAAGAAAATGGCGGCCGGGATTCACAACGCAATGATTGGCACAGAGACGGAGGTGCTCTTTGAATCCGTGACGAGTGCTCCTGTTCCCCGGGCGGCCGGACGCACGCGGGGATTCAAGCGGGTCGTGGTGCTGGAGGAGGGGCCGCTTGAAAGAACTCTGGGAACCGTTATAATACAACGTATTTCCAACGAAACGCTTGTGGGGCGACTCAAAGCTTAAGGAACTTCCGATGCCGGCACGCCATATTCCGTTACTCGATCTTCAAGGTGAATACCGTTCGATTAAACGCATGATGGAAGAAAGTATTATGAAGGTCCTTGCCTCGGGACAGTACGTGCTGGGGGCGGAAGTGGCGGCGTTTGAGAAGGAATTCGGATTTTTTCTCAAATCCGAAAACGTGATCGGCGTGAATTCCGGAACGGATGCGCTATATCTGGCGCTCAGAGCCCTCGGGATCGGAGCCGGCGATGAAGTCATTACAACTCCGAGCACATTCATTGCGACCGCACAGGCGATTGTGCGGACCGGCGCCAGACCGGTTTTTGTGGATGTGAACGCCTCGGATTCCAATATCAATCCCGACCTCATCGAAAAAGCCATAACGCCCCGCACCAAGGCGATCTTGCCGGTGCATCTTTATGGATTCTCTTGCGAGATGGAGCGAATTGTGTCCATCGCCCAAAAGCATGGCCTCAAGGTGGTGGAGGACTGCGCTCAGGCGGTGGGGGGGTATGTGCAAAACATACGGGTGGGAACGTTCGGAGACGCGGGATGCTTCAGTTTTTATCCCACAAAGAACCTCGCCGCGTACGGTGACGGAGGCGCGGTCTCGATCAAAGACGCCAAAGCTGCCGAGCATATCCGCGCTCTGCGCGGGCACGGGTCTGTGCTGAGGGGTTATTACGATGAGTTCGGCATCAACAGCCGGCTGGACGAGATTCAGGCCACCGCGCTTCGGGTCAAGCTTCTCTATCTGGACCGGTGGAACTCGATGCGCCGGCGACTGGCGGCGCACTACAATGAGCTTTTTGCGGAATTGTCCGAAGTGGAGTTGTTCAGGCCGGCTCCGCAGACGACACCGGTTGTCCATCTCTATTGTATTCAGGTCGAGGGGCGAGACGCCCTGCAGGAGGCTTTGGCGGAGAGCGGGATCATCACAATGGTTCATTACCCCGTACCGCTTCACCGCGTGGGCGCGCTTTCGTCACTCGGGTACAAGGAGGGTGATTTTCCGGTGGCTGAACGGATTTCCCGGCGTATTCTGGCCCTGCCGATTTATCCGGAATTGACGTTCCAGGATCAGGAAGAGATTGTCGAAGAAATCCGCACCGCCATCAAAAAAGCCTGACCCGAACCCGGAGGCCTGCGTCTTTCTTCTGGGCCCGACCGCCTGCGGCAAAACCACATTTCTTGACCGGCTTGCCCGGCGTCTTCCCATCGAGGTCATCAGTTGCGATTCCATGCAGGTCTATCGCGGGCTTGCGTGCCTCACCCAGGCACCGAACGCGGCACAAATGAGGCGTGTTCCCACACATCTGGTCGGGCATCTCGGCGTCCACGAGGAGTACGACGCCGCACGGTTTGCGCGCAGCGCCCGTTTGTGGATACGCCGGATCGTTCGGCGGGGAAAAATTCCTGTGGTTGCCGGAGGCACCGCTTTTTATGCGACCGCTCTTCTTGACGGGCTCTTTTCCGGGCCGGCGGCGGATGAGACGCTCCGAAGGCGTCTTGCTGATCAGGCCGGGCGAGAGGGCGTGGCGGCGCTTTATGGCGAGCTTGCCGGCCTCGATCCTGAGGCCGCGCGGGTGATCCACCCGAACGACTTGCGCCGCATCATCCGGGCGCTCGAGGTCATACACACGGCGGGCAGAAAATTCTCGGATCTCAAAAAGGAACGGCGGGGAATTTGGGGGGCTATGCCTGTGCGCGTGCACGGCCTGCTCTGGGAGCGGAAGCTTCTTTATGAACGGATTAATCTGCGGGCCGCCACAATGATGAACGAAGGCGCGGTCGCCGAAGTTCGCAGGGTTTCGGCCCGGCGGGTTTCCAAAACCGCCTCCGCCTGCCTGGGGCTGCGCGAGATTCGGGATTACCTGGCGGGGCGGCAAAACCTCCTTCGAACGACGGAGCTGATTCAGATGAACACCCGCCGGTTCGCCAAACGGCAGATGAGCTGGCTCAAGAGAGATGAGCGAATCGGCTGGATACGTCTCGCGGAAGAAGCGGATATCGCGCATGAAGCGGACCGCCTTGCCGGAGATTTGCGCAAGTGGGCGCGTGCCTCGCTCCCCAAACCCCTTCCCCCCAACAAACGATGAGTGAGCGTGCTCTGGTGGTCACCGTGGTTTTTCCGGATCCGGAAAGGTTATGGGAGCCGGAAGACTTCTCAAAAGAGCTTGAGCGGCTCGCCTTGAGTGCAGGAACCGAGGTTGCCGGGGCCGTGATCCTCAGACCCAAAGAACCTCATCCCAAAACCCTGATCGGTCAGGGGCACGCGGAGAATTTGCGGGACGCGGCGCAGCGCGCGCGGGCCGATACAGTGGTGCTGGGGGCGGAGCTGACCGCGAGCCAGCAGAGAAATCTCGAAGAGATCATCGGGGCCAAAACCATAGACCGCACTCAGCTGATTCTGGATATCTTTGCCCGCCGTGCCCGCTCGGTGGAAGGACAAATCCAGGTTGAGCTGGCGCAGCTCACCTATCTCCTTCCGCGTCTGGTGGGGCAGGGGATCATCCTCTCCCGGTTGGGGGGTGGTATCGGAACGCGGGGGCCGGGCGAGCAGAAGCTTGAAACCAACCGCCGGCGCATTCGTGAGCGGATCGCGCATTTGAAGAAAGATTTGAAGCGGGTGGCCGGCCGCCGCGAGCGTACGCGAGCCAAGCGGCGTCTGGGTTTGATGCCGGTGGGCGCGGTGGTGGGATACACCAATGCCGGGAAATCCACGCTGTTCAACGCGTTGACCGGAGCATCGGTGATCAGCCGAAACCAGCTTTTCAGTACCCTCGATCCGACCGTCCGAAAAATCCGCCTGGAGGATCACGAAGAGGTGTTGCTGGTGGATACGGTGGGTTTTTTGCATTCATTGCCGCACCATCTGATCGAAGCATTCAAGGCGACGTTAGAGGAGGTGACCCAGGCCGATTTTCTGGTGCACGTGATTGACGCGTCCCACCCTCGCTCGGAGGTTTTGGAACAAGCGGCTTATGAGGTGCTGGAAGCCATCGGTTCGTCTCAAAAACCAACCCTGATGATTCTGAACAAAATGGATCTCTTGCAGGAAAAGAGCAGGGAGTTCGAGACGGCTCTCCTCAGGCGATTTCCGGGATCCGTCCAGACGAGCGCTCTCGA
>JADGBA010000137.1 GCA_015231685.1 Candidatus Omnitrophota bacterium
TTTTTTCAAATGGAAAATCCCCTACCTCATAGGCGTGCTGGCGGCGTTCGTGTTTGCCCTCTTTATGATGACGCAGTATGACCGGATTGTGATGCCGAGGGTGGATCAGGGCCAGTTCATGCTCAAGGTGAATCTTCCCGTGGGAACCCGTGTGGAGATCACCAATTCCATCACGGTCGGTCTCGAACGTTACCTCCGCCGCTTCGATGTCATCAAGAGCGTGTCCACCGTCGTGGGTTCTGCCAAGGGCGAATCCTCAAAGGACGAAATCCAGCGCATCGGATCGAATGAGGGGCGGGTTCTTGTGACGCTGAAGGATGAGCGGGACATGTCCACCAACGAGCTTGTGCAGAAGATTCGCACCGATTTGGCCACGCCGGAGCTTCGCAAGGTGGTGAAGCGCGCGAACCTGAACTTTGTGTTGTACGAGTCCGCGTTCAAGCTGGGAGACACGGAGAGCGCGCCCGTGGTCATCAACTTCAAGGGAGCCAATCTCGAGGCGCTCAAATCTTTGGCGCTGAAGACCCAGTCACGCCTTGAAGAGATCCCCGGTGTTTTTGATCTCACCAACACCATCCCGGAGAGCGCTCCCGAGACCAAGATCATCGTCGACAAGGACAAGGCGGCGTTTTATCGGATTTCCGTCACCGATCTCGCGACGGCGGCACATATTTCTATCAAGGGAACGGTGGCCAGCAAATTCAAAGAGGAAGGCAAAGAAATCGATATGCGTGTGGTCCTGAGGGAGCAGGACCGAGCCGCGGTGTCGGAGCTGCCCTTTATTCTGATGCATTCACCGCTCGGGATCAATGTGCCTTTGAGCGAGATGGTGACCTTCCACTCCGGTTATGGTCCGAGCGAGATCCGACGGGTCTCGCAGGAGAGGACCATCCAGGTGCTGGCGAAGGTGTTTGAACGGCCCATGAGTGAGATCAATACGGATGTGGAGAAGGTGATTTCGGAGCTGGACGTGCCCGCGGGATATCAGGTGGAGCTCGCCGGCGAAAGTCTTGAGGTTCAGGAGTCCTTCAACAGTCTGAAGCTGGCGATGACGCTGTCGATTGTGCTTGTCTATATGATTATGGCCGCGCAGTTTGAATCCTACTTCCAGCCGTTCATCATCATGTTCACGCTTCCCTTGTCGATGATCGGTGTGGCGATGGGGCTGGGCATCAGCCACACGGCGATCAGTGTGGTGGTGCTTCTCGGAATCATTCTTCTCGCCGGAATTGTGGTCAACAACGGGATTATTCTGATCGATTTCATCAATATCGGCACGAGCCGGGGCCTGAGTGCCTATCAGGCGGCCATTCAGTCCGGTGAGGTGCGTTTCCGGCCCATCATGATGACGGCTCTCACCACGATTCTGGGTCTTGTTCCGCTCGCGATGGGACTGGGTGAGGGGGCCAAGCTTCAGGCGCCCATGGCCATCACGGTTATGGGCGGACTTCTGGTCGCCACCTTCCTGACGCTCGTCGTGATTCCCGCGATCTTCCTGGGCGCCGTCCGGCTTGGCGGGCTTTTCCGCAAAAAGCCGGCCTCGCGGTGAATCTTCCGGAATTTTCGGTCAAACGTCCCACCACCATCATCATGATCGCGGTGGCGCTCATGATCATGGGCGTCGTTTCTCTCCTCAAGCTGCCTGTCGAGCTTTATCCCAACACGAGTTTCGGGGAGATCAGTATCGTCATTTACGTGCGCGGTCAGATGCCGCCCGTCGAGGTGGAGTCGCAGGTCACGCGTCTGGTCGAGGAGTCGGTGGCGACGGTGAGCCATTTGAAACAGATGCTCTCGATCACGAAGGAGGGTGAATCGACCGTGGTCCTGAGCTTTGAGCCCGGTTCGGATATGGAGTTCATCGCGCTCGAGGTGAGGGAAAAGTTCGCCAAGATCAAAAACCGTCTTCCGAAGGAAATCGAAAAACCCATCATTGCACAGTACAAGCAGACCGATGTTCCGGTCATGATCTTCGCGCTGACTTCGCCCATGCGAACGCCGGAGGACATCCGGAAGATGGTGGATGAGTGGGTGAAGGAACGGTTCAAGCGCGTCGGCGGCGTCGCCAACGTTGAGGTGGCCGGCGGCCGTGAGCGCAAGATCCTGGTCGAGGTGGACCAGCAGAAGCTCGTGGCCTACGGCGTCACCATGGATCAGGTGACGGGGACGCTGTCGTCGAACAATCTGAATCTTCTCTCCGGAGAAATCGAACGCCGGGAAGACAAGCTCCTCATCCGGCTGATCGGTGAATTTGATTCCATCAGCCAGCTGCAGAATATCGGACTCAAGAAGACTGAGTTCGGCTCCATGTTGCGACTGTCTGACGTCGCGACGGTCAAGGACGGGTACCTGGAGCCCAAGGAATATTCGCGCCTTAATGTCCAGGACACGGTCACGATTTATGTCCAGAAGGAATCGACCGGCAACACGATCAAAGCGGTCGAGGATTTGTTGAAGGAACTCGAGCAGGTGAAGAAGGAGCTGCCTCCGGACATCCGCGTGGTCGTTACCTCCAACCAGGCCACGTTTATTCAGAAGGCCATCAACAGTCTCAAGGAATCGCTCTTGGGGAGATGCGGGAGGGCGACTTTCAGGCCTTCGGAGAGGATTTGGGGGGTGAGGGCTTTGACGGCAGAAGCGCGGGTTTCGTAAAAGTGTTTCACGTCGCGGGGACTCACTCCTGCCCGAAGTGCCAAGGCGTTGACGGCGCGGCCGTCCATTTCGGCGTTGGGTGAATCCGCTTTGCGTATGGAAAAGGCGTTTTCGAGCATCGCGTAGATGATCACGCGCTCGAGATCCGTCATCGCGATCTTGCCGCCCGTGTCCCGGACCAGGGATTTGTACACGTGAAGGCTGAAAAAGCGCTGATCCGGCAAAACAAGCTCCATCCCGTCACGGCTATCCGGAACCACCAAAGTCACATGGCGACCCGCGGGAAGCTCGTCCAGATTTCCGACATAGCGCGGACCCCAATAGGGGTGGTTCTTGATTACCTGAAGAATCTCACCATCCGCCGCCGGATCCAGTGAAGTCACAAAAAAATCCTTCAGTCCCTGACGAAGCGCCTTGGCGGCCATCGCCTCCAGCGCCTCCATCGCGAGCTCCGGCACCGCGGCCAGACCGCCCGCATCAAAGGCCAGAGCGTCAAACTCCCGCTCTTTGAACAGGGCCCTCGTGATCTGAACCTTACCCGTGTCCGCAGGCTCAAGACCTATCGATTCCCTCAGCCGGCCCCGGGATTCCGGACTCACAACCAAAGCGCCCGCGCCAAGCCCCCTCACTACTCGAGCGCCGTCCGCCCCGGTCTCAAACCTGAGCTCACAGAGCCCGTCCGTTAGAAGCGACATGCGCCTGCCGTCCAAATCAAAAACCCGGTCCGCTTCACGAAAAAAATCCACCAGACGCGTCCCTGTCGGACTCGTGTCTGAGAAAGCTCTCACCATGCGCAAATATTCGACGCCGCCTTCGGACCATCCCCCGGGATTCGGTATCCTGAAGCCCAGACGGTTACGAAGCCAGCTCAGCAGTTTGAAGTTATTCGCCGGAATATCCAGAGTAATCCGGCTAAAGCCTTCGCCCTGATATTCAT
>JADGBA010000138.1 GCA_015231685.1 Candidatus Omnitrophota bacterium
CCTTCAGTCCCAGCTCCGCGGAGTTGCCCTGCGAACTCACCCTCGGCCCCCAATTCCCGAACAGCTTGGTCACGAAGTCCTTCAGGAAGGCGCCAGTGCCCTTGATTTTGCCGCCTTTCATTTCTTCATAGGTATGCCACGTCCCTATGCTGATGGTGTTGCCCAGCATAAAGGTCAGATAAATAAAACTCCGGTAAAGAACCGCGTACTGGTCCGCGCCGATCCAGAAGAGGGAGAAAAGATACAACAATGTCGCGTAGGGCGCGAGCCGGTTCAGGATGGTGTAAAAACCGACACCGAACTTGAAGTCCACCTTCACCGCCGCCGGCACTTTGGGGTCGGCATAAAGCTCGCGCAGTTTCTCGCTCATTCCCCCATCGGCTGTACCCGAAGACCATTTGCGTGTGGTGGTGCCGCCATAGGCCTGGGCATCGGTTTCCTGCCCTTCGCCGTAATGCACCGCATCATTTGTCCGGGATTCGATGGCAAAACGCTCATAAACCGGCTCTTTCTGCGGCTTGCCCACGCGGGACCCCGCTGCCCGCTTAACGAAATCGATCACCGGGCTCAAAAGAGACCGATGCACCGTACCGCTTCCCTCGAAGGACATCGCCACCAGGAAGTCCTCGGACACGAAGTCCGGCGCCGCGCCTTCGTTCCGGAACAGGAATTCATTCCTCAAATCCGCGTTATGTCCGTGGAAGGACGGCGAGCCCACGGCATTTCGGGTCCTCAAGACCGGCCCCCAGAACGCGCCGATGGCCCACCTGACCGCCTCAGTCGTAAACGAATAGGGTGAATTGAAGATATAAGTCCGGTACTGCATAATTCCCAGATTCGGATTCTCGATGAACTCATTGCCCGTATGGATGAGCTTGCGCGCATCCTCAAAGCGCAGTTCCGTGTCCGCGTCCACGAAGTGCGCCAGATCATAATCGAAGACGAGGTCCCGGACCGCCTGAATGAGGACCGCCTTGTAACTGCCCGTACCGTGCTCGGTCAGACTCCGGTCGGGGTTCTTGAAGAAGACCTCGCCCATGCTCCGGTAATGCGCCAAAGCATCGGCCTTACCGGCCGCCGTGTATTCGGCCGGGGTACCATTGATAATGATGACGAATTTGAACTTATCATCCACCATTTGGCGGATCTGGGCCTCTGTCGCTGTGGGATGGAATTCCCTCGCCTTTTCTTCATAGGCACGCCGCAAATTCATGGCGCCCTCACAAGTCCACCACACGGTCTGAAGACGTGCATTGGCCCAGCGATGGATCGTATCGAGCACCTCCTGCCGCGGCGAGGCGCCCAGAATATCGACAAGCTGCTCGCCCTGTTTAAGATGCAAAAGTCTTTGAAGCTGATCGTCGTCAATCCAGCCTCTGCGATAAAGATCCGCGACCAGATTGGCATACTCACCCGGCCGGTTGATCGCGAGCCAGCTAAACGGAGTGTGTCCATTATCCTGCACCGCGTCGAGTCCGTCCGGACCGTAATAGTAGAAGAAGGGGTCGCCGGGTTTGGTCACAAAGCGGATCCACCGGGAGGGTATCTCGTCCCATGAGGCCACATCGGGAATTCCTCCGACAAGCCGCAAATACGCGTTGGCCCAGTTCTTCAGACGAATCCGGGCAATCTCATCACGGACGCGTCCCAACCCCTTGGTGTCGAGGCTCCGAAGCGTATCACCTGGCCGGAGGGACAACCGGCGATGCTCAGTGTTGCTGATCTGATGATCGAAAAGCATCACATCCAGAAGGTCCTGATATTCGTTCAGAAGCTGGGATTCATAGGAGTCGATTCCTCCGGCGCCAGGCACGGGCCGGACGCCGGCTTGAACGGGCGGAAAATCAACCTGCGATATGGACGCTCCGCCGGCAAACGGCATCGAATAAGGAGTCTGCGTCGAGCGGGCGCGGCCTGTAGTGCCGGCTTGAGCGGCATCCTCATGGATGGTCGAACCTCCGCGGGCGTGGCGGCTAAGAAGGGTCCCGGCACTGCGAAGACTGCGGTCCCCGTCCAGCAACACTCCCAAAAAGCCCCCGAGAAGGCCTGTGCCCCACACATAGTAAAGTTGGGCACCCCAAATCAGGAAGCCGATACCGCCGGCGGCCCCTCCGTAGAGAAGTGTAGAGACAAGTACGGCCACAATCCACGGCTGGTTGTCAGCCTTAATCATGCTGTTGCCCTTAATCAAATTGATCAGTTTTGCGGTCAGCCCCTGCATCAGGAATCCGAAGGTGTACACACTCAAGACCAGAAAGAGCGCGTTGCAAATCCCGGTCAGGCCTCCGACCAACAGCGCCGCCGGGTTCCCCGCCGCCGCAAAATCAAAATACGGGAAGATCCCGTACACCCACACGCCTCCCAGAACAGAGAAGTTCCACCACGCCCAGAGCGCTGCGGTCCCCGTCCAGAACACCAGCCCCGCAACAGCCGTTCGGCCGTAAGCAAAGACACTCGCGACCTGATTCCCGATCCAGCGCAGGCTCGACCACAGCGAGCCCAGCGGCCGCCGAGGCGAGACCCCAAGCCTTGTCCTCTCGTGGTCCAAAAATTCCATCATGCTGTTTGAAATCTGTTGCACAAAATTCCTGTCGAACGCGGGGTCCCCGGGAGTCACCCGCGGGGCGGTCGCGAGAATCTGGTCCGGCGTCAAATACCTCTGGAACATCGCGGTCGACATGAAGCGGTCACGAAACCCGTTGATTCGGGCGTCCCTCAAGAGATCATTGATCGCCTCCATCTTCATGGCACGGTTCTGTGCCCAGCTCGCCCCTTCCTTCTTGTGCTGGCGGTTCCCCTCGTTGGCCACATGGAACCAGAAGTCGGAATAAGCCCCGATCACCCGCCGGACCTCGGCGGGCGTCTTCCCCGCATCGATCAGAGGAAGAATCACCTCCTGGGTCAGGAATCCCAGCATCGGCTCCGGAGATACCTCCTCCATGAAACCGCGCTGAGTCAGAGCGGTCTTCCAGACAAAAACCGAAAGGGATTCACGCGCCAGGCCGTAGCGGTTGGCTTGGTTGAAGTAGACATACAGGCCATTCGGGTCCTCGGGCCCTTCCAGCGGCACTTCGGCTAGAGTGAAACCGGGAAACCGATTCTGAATACGGGCCACGCGAATACGCGCCAGACGCTCCAGTCGGTCGATACGGTTGGCAAGCCTTTGATCCAACGGCAAGCCACGGCTGTCCGTCGGATTACCCAGGCTGACCTGGCGCATGGCTTGCTGGACCTGTGTCAAACGACTCCCGGAGGTCTCCTCTTCAGGCGAGGTGGTCGGATGCGTCTTCGGCGCCGCAGGCGCTTCCTTCGGCGCGCTGCCTGCGCGAATGGACTCATCCAGAAGTCCGCCCTTCCTCGGCGCCGACTTCTTGATCAGCCAGGCCAGCCCGCGGAACACGCCCAGAAGGGCGATGGAACCGAACAAGGCCAGCCACTCTTTATGTTCCCAAATGCTCGACCAGAAATTCGGCGTGCCGCGGTCCGTGTACTTGAGCCCCTGAGTCGCGGCCGCGTTGACATCTTCGGGATCGTCGGAAGCCGGTACCGGCAAAACGGTCT
>JADGBA010000139.1:0-848 GCA_015231685.1 Candidatus Omnitrophota bacterium
CATGATTATCCATCAAGTCGCTGACGACGAACAAGCACTCTGCGAGGCCAATGAGGCCTACCACAACGGCACACCAATCATGAGCGATGCCGATTACGACAAGATCTGGCAACGCCACACTGAATCACGCAAGCTGCGTCCGCTCGATCCGTTCTGGAAGGACACCATCCTTGACAAGGTCGGCGCATCACCACGCCCGGCATCCGGGTTCGCCAAGGTGGCGCACGCCATCAAGATGGAGTCGCTGGACAACGCGTTCGCCGGCCCCAATGGCGAGGTGGATGCCATCACACAATGGTTGGCGCGGTTGGACCTCGGCAGCCAGGTCGATCAGGTCCGCATCATCCTCGAGCCCAAGATCGACGGATTGAGCCTGCGCCTGACCTACATCAACAACAAGTTCGTCCGCGCGGCCGCGAAGCTTGGCCAGACGCACCGATCTCGAACCGCAGGGACACGCTCCGGTGAGAATCCGCGTTACATCACCTGAACGGTAACGCACAAGCGGCATCACCGTGCGGCGCAGGGTGGTGTACACCAGCTCCCCGTACCCGTCGGGGTCAGGGTCAACCACTTCGGCCCAGAGGTCCATGTCATTCAGATGATAGCCCTGCTGGTAAGGGCACTCGATGCCGATCATCCCGAAGGCCTCCGTCTGACCGTAAGAAAGAAGCACTTTGGTCTGCCAGACGGACTCGATGAATTTGCGCGAATGCTCGGTCAGGTTCTCTCCGCCGGCCACCATGAATTTGACGAGCCACGGCCCGCGCTTCTCGGCGATCTCGGAGAGGCGCACAAGCCATCCGGGGTCCGCCACAATCACGTTCGCCCCGTAGGGTTTAATCCGT
>JADGBA010000139.1:858-3554 GCA_015231685.1 Candidatus Omnitrophota bacterium
GGATCGATCCGGCCCGCCTCGATGTGAAACGCCCCCATCGCGCTCGAGGCCGCCTTGAGCGTCGGTCCCGAAACCCAGAAGGAGTAATCAAACGAGGACGCGATACGGTCTGTCGGTCGCAGACCCAGATTCCAGAAGCCCGCCGCGCCCACGCGGCCGGCATCCTCGATTTCGCGGTTCGAAAAAAACACCCGCTTCGACCGCCGTGAGGTGGTGCCGGTGGTCTCAAAAGCCGTCTGCGCCTTTTCACACAAGAAATGGTCCGCGGGCCGGCTCTGCAGATCCGCCGGCAATGTAAAAAACCCTCCGAGACCCGACGGTGCTGAGAGATGCCTCAAATCCAGGCCCGATTCCCTGAAACGGTTGGAATAAAAAATGGACCGCTCATTCACCCAGTTCACCGTCTTGCGTAAATTGGCAAGACGCAGCCAATCCAGGACCGCGGACGGGATGTGTTGATAAAGCCAGACCGCCCTGCCCGGGTCTTTCCAGATCACTTTGAGTTGGAATTCGTCGAAGAGTTGGGAAAACATCGGAGTTTATTATAATATACCGGCGTGAGTTTTCTTATCCTTTTAGTTCACGGATATCTGCTGGCGGAATGGACGCTCTGGGTACAGAGGGCCCTCACCATGCTCTCGAGCATGCGTCGCTACAACGTCATGCCTGCCGGCGGGTGGAAAGCCGGTCAACCGGCGCCCAAGGTCAGCATGATCATCCCCTGCCGCAACGAGGAGAAGAATCTGCCCCGGCTTCTCCCGACACTCCGCCGTCAGAATTACCCCAATCTCGAGTTTGTTCTGATCGATGACCGCTCCGAAGACCGGACGCCCGAACTCTTGAAGGCGTTCGCCGCCTCCGAACCGCGGGCCAAGGCACTCTCCGGCAGGGCCAAGCCCGCCGACTGGACCGGTAAGGCGCACGCGCTTCATCAGGCCGTCGGCGCGGCATCCGGAGAGTGGTATCTCTTCAGCGATGCGGACACCCAGCACCAGGCGCATTCGGTCTCCAGCGCCCTCGCACACGCCCTCGATCGGCGCATCGATTTTTTGACGCTGACCTCGCATTATCTGTGCGAATCGTTCGCGGAGTATCTGGTTCAACCGATGGCCATCGGTTGTTTCGCCGTGTGGTTCCGCCTGCAGGATGTGAATGATCCCAAGTCACGTGTGCCGCTGGCGTGCGGGCATTTCATTCTGATCCGCCGTGAAGCCTATGAGGGTCTTGGGGGATTTGAGGCAATCCGGGGCGAGGTACTCGAAGATCTCGCCCTCTTCAAGCGGGCCAAGGCCGATGGCCGCTTCAAGTTCGAACTCTCCGTCGGCTCACATGTCTTCGCGACAAGGATGTACGATTCTTTTATCGCTTCCTGGCGTGGTTGGCGGCGCATCTTCATGCATTCCCTGAACCGGAAAGTCTCGACATTTTTGTCCAAGATCGCGGCACTCGTCTTCAACTCCGCCGTGCCTTTCGCCGTGCCGCT
Organism: Candidatus Omnitrophota bacterium; assembly: GCA_015231685.1. Classification (GTDB taxonomy): domain Bacteria; phylum Omnitrophota; class Gorgyraeia; order 2-02-FULL-51-18; family JAGOUK01; genus JADGBA01. The sequence goes on from JADGBA010000139.1 coordinate 2,342, forward strand.
CGTCTGCATCGCCGCCGGCACGGGAACCTTCGCATGGCAGCTGGCGTTCGCTTCGAGCATCGCGCTCTGCGGCTTCATCATCTTCCTGAGGACCCGCTCACACCAAACCATCGGCCTTCCCGCCTGGCCGGCCGTCTTTCATCCCCTGTCCGCGCTCATTATCGCCGCCATCCTGACAGACTGCCTCGCGCACCTGATTCTGGGATGGAAGGTGGAATGGAAACAACAGAAATACTAGCTGAAGTAATTGCTGTCCCCACGCACGAGCCGGGACTGTCCCCATGGTCGACTCTAAGTCGGGGGGACTGTCCCGGCGATTGACTCCAGCTCGATGGACTGTCCCGGCGATTGACTCGGCGATTGACTACACCGTCAAATAATCGCTCAATATCCTTCGATCGATCTCTTTAAGGAACTCCGGATCTTCTCTGGTGGGATCCAACTTCAAATCAGCATACACATACTCCGCGGCCAAATCATCGGCATTCCTGTACAAACGAAACGCCACCGGCAAATGGTTCGTTTCCGAAAACCCGATTTCAAGCCTCGGGTATTCCATCTCCTGCGCATCAAAGACCACATCCACCCACACCGCCGGCGCATCATCAGCCAACCCCTCACGCACGGATCGGACGATCACTTTTCCGGAGGCAATCGCATCCTTCAGATCCAGATCGAACTTCTCCAGGAAATAACCGATGCCCGCACGATCAATGGGCTGCGCCTCCTCCTTCATGATCCGGGGATCATCACGGTCCATGTGCACAATCGGAATAAATTCAAAAAAGAATCCCGGCGGCTTGCACAAGAGCTGATCATCAAACTTTCCGGGCACATAAAGAAGCTGCTGTCCGCGGCGTTCAGCGCCGATCCATTTCATGAATACGGAGAAGGGTTTCTCAAAGCGGATGAAGATGATGTCACTCTTGGTTCCGCGTTCCGTCACACGGTCACGATGCATCACCGCCTGATAGGAATCCAGCGCTCCGTAGGCCTTCATGGCCGCGTCTGTCAACCGTACCGCCTGATCCAAATCCGCCGATGCCGATGCCGGCGCCCCATCGGCAGCCACCGCCATCGGAGACGCCGCGATGCACAAACCCAACCAAAAACCGGCCAGCATCCCCCGGCATAACCTCATCAGATCGAATCGTCCCATGGTTTACTCCGAGGAAGCGCTCTTCAGATACTTGAAGAATTCGCTGTTTGTAGA
>JADGBA010000140.1 GCA_015231685.1 Candidatus Omnitrophota bacterium
CGGGCGATGATTTTCCACTCGCTTTGCGGCGCAAGCTGCCGCACCTCATCCAGACCCGAATCGCGGGCACTGCCTTCCACAAGAACGAGCCTGAGATCATAACGGGACAAAATCTTATCCAGCGCATCCGCCAAATTCTTCTGTCCGCTCAGGTTGGCGTGCGCGTCCTGAATGTGGATGATCAACCGCTCGCGGGTTCCGCGATGCACCTCCTTGATGATGACATTTTGGGTCGGAAAATCAATTTCCTGCGGGCTGAAGATAAAACGGTCAATAGGCAGCTTGGCCATGGGAGCCGACATGACAGGCGACAGCGGGGCCCCCACTGCTGATTGCGACATGAAGAATGTCACAATCACAAGTATTGACATATGTCTTAATTTATTTTTTAAGAATGTCGCCATTTTAAATTCCCTTTACTCAAACCACTAAGAGAAATGAGTCAGGGTGTTACACAAAGCCGACCCCCGGCTTTTATGTATCATGTTCTATTCAAAGAGTATACATTATTAATCAACATTTTCAAGAAGGGGCCCAAAGTGGGGCTGAATGCTCTTGCGGTCCATTCTAATCCAGGTCTTCCTGTGAGGATGTCTGTTCCAATCGCCCGGAATACAAACGGTGGGTAATAATCCATATCCCCAGCAATATCAGCAAGATATAGTCTCCATGACGCGTGTAATAACTCCACTGGTCCGCGGCCCTCACACCAAAGGTCTTGAATCCCGTCACCATAATCTCCTGCCCCTGCTCCTTGACGCTTTCGACGATATTTCCGCCGGGATCAATAAAGCAGGATAGGCCCGTATTAGCGCATCGAATGACCCAAACGCGATTTTCTACAGCCCTGAGGACTGAATTCTGAGCGTGCTGATAGGGGCCGGTGGAATTCATGAACCATGCGTCATTGGTGATATTGATGAGGAGGCCCGCGCCATGACGCACAAAATCGCGGCACAAATCCGCGAAGACATCCTCGAAGCAGATCAAAACCGCATAAGCCCCTTTGGCCGCAGACTTCGAAGGAAAATCAAAAAGTGTCATCCGGTTCCCCGGAGAAAAATGACCTATATCATCAAAAAATCTTCTGACAAAACCCATAAACGGAACGTACTCTCCGAAGGGTACCAGCCTCAGCTTGTGATGGCGTTTGATCTCTTCTCCCCGTTCAGACAAAAGAAGCGCGCTGTTCATCCTGAGAAGCGCGTCATCCCCCTCCATGAAGGTCGGCGTGCCCACGAGAAGTTGCGCGTCCAACTCCCGGGGAAGCCCCCTGACGAGATTGGTCATCTCCGGCTCGATATCCCAAAAACCCGGAAACGAGGTCTCCGGCCAAACCACCAGATCCGGCTCATCCAGAATGACCTGCCGGGTCAAGCCGACAAACTTGTTGAGAATCATGTGGCGAATCTTTTCATTCCACTTCTTTTCCTGGGGGATATTGCCCTGAATAAGGGACACCTTCATCACAGGCGCGTCCGCCGTTTGGACTGCCATCTCGTTCAGCGCCCGCCGGCCATAAACCTCATTGGCCCAATAAACACCGCCCGCCATCCCCGCAAGCATCACCACCGCCAGAATCGCCGGCGCGGCCACCAGACGCCGCTTGCGCCAACCCCACACCAGGGCCGCGAGCCCGAAAAGACAAAAATTGATCAGGCTCACAACCCACGAAAGTCCGAAGGACCCCCAGAAATCCGCCGACTGGATAAATACGATGTTTTTCCACTGTGACGCCGCCAGGAGTGCCCACGGGAACTTCATCACCGGCATATGGGAACGCAAAAATTCCACAAGCACCCAGAGCGCGGAAAGCGTCAACACCTTGATCCATCCGCCGGCAAACCGTGGTTGTCCGGCCCGCGCCAGGACCTGGATGCTTTCAAATGCCAGAAACGAAAACACCGCCATGAACAGTCCCAGGTACGCCGTCATGGCGATGTACCCCGAAACCGTGACATAAATCAGCCAGGAATAGGTCACTGCGGCCGTGAGGATACCCGCGAGATAACCGACAATCGTCGCCTCACGGCGGGAACTGCACTGCGCGAGACACGCTGAGAGAGGCACGAGACACACAAAGGCCAACGCGTGACAATCCGGAAAATGGAACGGCAATGAAGACAGTGCCGCTGTCAAAAAAATCAAACCGATTTCGCGCCGGTAAATTCTCAGAAGCATCGGAATTGCTTCAAGCGTTTCCGCAGCACTTCTTGTACTTTTTGCCGCTGCCGCAGGGGCAGGGCTCGTTCCGGCCTACTTTGTTGCGGGGCGGCAACGCGGTGCCGGCAGGCGCGCCTTGCGCGGGCCCGGGCGAAGATCCCGAAAACCCGCCGGCCTGCGGCGCGCCGGGAGCGGACTTCTTAATCGCGCTCATGGGAGCCATGGAATCATGAATCAAACGGACCCGTGGTCCTTCAGGAGAAGACGCCGGGGATGCGGGGGTCTTGAGTTCTTCGGGACTCACCGGATGGGCCCTGAAGACAAAGCTCAGGGCGTCTTCCTTGATCTTCTGCGTCATTTCCTCAAACATCATGAAGCCTTCCTGCCGGAATTCGACAACCGGGTCCTTCTGGCCATAGGCCCTGAGCCCGATCCCCTCACGAAGTTCATCCATGTTCCTTAAATGATCCTTCCATTTGGAATCTATGACTTCCAGCAGAATCATCCGCTCGATATGCCGCAGGGTCGTCGCCCCGAAAGCCTTCTCTTTGTCGTCGTAGAACGAACGGACCGCCGCAAGCAGGGTCTCCTTAAAATCGTCCGCGTCGGCAAGCTTTTCGCGGGGCACAGGAAAAGGAAAAATCGATTTGAGATAATCCGCGACGGACTGAATGCGGCGATTGGCCTCTTCATCATCCGCGGTCGAAGCCGCTTTGGCGATCCCCTCGGCGGCATCACGGATGATCTCTGCCCAGAGTCCCTCGTAATACTCCCGCATGTTCTCGCCTTCCATGATCTTCCGGCGTTCGCCGTAAATGGCCAGACGCTGCTGGTTCATGACGTCATCGAACTTGATGAGTTCCTTGCGGATATCAAAGTTGTGTCCTTCCACCCGCGTCTGCGCGGTTTCGATGGAACGCGAAACCAGCGGGTGCTGGATGCTCTGCCCCTCTTCCATCCCCAGCTTCTGCATTATTCCGGCGATCCGGTCGGAGCCAAAAATACGCATCAGATCATCCTCAAGCGACAAAAAGAACTGTGAGGACCCCGGGTCCCCCTGCCGGCCAGTCCGGCCGCGAAGCTGATTGTCGATACGGCGGGCCTCATGGCGCTCGGTGCCCAGAACGTGCAATCCCCCCAAATCCGCCACTCCGGCCCCCAGCACAATGTCCGTTCCGCGGCCGGCCATGTTGGTGGCGATTGTCACGGCGGAGCGCTGACCGGCAAGCTTCACAATCTCGGCTTCCTTGTCATGGTACTTGGCGTTCAAAACCGTGTGCGGGATATTCAGCCGGGTCAGCATCGAACTCAAAAGCTCCGAATTCTCGATCGAAATCGTCCCTACCAGCACGGGACGTCCCTGGGCGTGGAGTTCCTG
>JADGBA010000141.1 GCA_015231685.1 Candidatus Omnitrophota bacterium
GTCACTTCGCGCACGGCGCCGTGCCCGCCGCGGTTGTGAGTGACGTAATGAGCAGCTTTCAGAACCTCCCCTACCGCATCTGAAACCGCCACCGCCACCCCCGCACGCTTCATGACCGGCAAATCAATCACGTCATCGCCTACAAAACAGACGTTCTCCCAGGAAAGTTTCAGGCGTTTTAGAATTTTTTCGACCACGACATCTTTGCGCGTGACATTTTGATACAACCCTGCGACTCCCAGCTCCTTCGCCCGGCGCTCATTGACCCTGCTTTTCTTTCCGCTCACGATCACCGTGGGAATACCGCCCCGGCCCAGCAGAACCACCCCGAAACCGTCATGAATATCAAAACGCTTGATCTCGTCCCCATGATTTCCGTACCACAATCCTCCGTCAGTCAAAACGCCGTCCAGATCGAGCGCCAAAAGCTTGACGCGGCCCAGCCGCATTTCGAGATCGTCATTCATTGGGCAGCATAAATCCCTGCTCAAGCAAATCTTGTACATCCAAAAGGCCTGTCACCCGCCCCGAAGCATTCACCACCGGTAATTCATCAATTTTCTTCCGTGTGAATATCTCCAGAGCCTTCATAGCGAGAAGATCCTCGCGGACCGTCAACGGACGGGGGGTCATCCACCGCGCTACCGGCGAAGCAGGCTTTTTGACGAGCTCCGAAAAATGCCTCCTCAAATCACCGTCTGTGAATATGCCGATGCACCGGCCGCGCGCATCCACAACGGTCGCGGATCCGGCATGACTCGAAGTGATCCTTAAAAGAACCTCCCGTATGGGAGCATCGGAGCGGACCATCGGATGGCGGTTCTTTCTTCGCATGACGTCTCCGACGGTCAGGCGCAAACGACGACCCAGAGATCCCCCCGGATGCAGCCGCGCAAAATCGATTTCCTTGAACCCGCGACTTTTGACGAGCGCCATCGTCAGCGCATCCCCCATCGCCAGCATGCAGGTCGTTGAGGCGGTGGGCGCCGCGTTCAGCGGCTCAGCCTCTGAGATGACGGAGGTATCCAGCACCACGTCGCTCTCACGTGCGAGCGTCGAGCGGGGATTTCCTGTCACCGCCACAAGAGCGCATCGCGCCGCCCTCAAGAGCGGCAGGAGCTTGAGAATCTCATCGGTTTCTCCGCTGTTGGAAAGAATCAGCGCGGCGCATCCCGGACTCACCCGTCCGATATCACCATGCAAGGCATCCGCCGGATGAAGCGCAAAGGACGGGGTCCCGGTCGAGGCCAGAGACGCCGAGATCTTCTGGCCGATGTAGGAGGGTTTTCCCATACCGATCACAACGACCGCTCCGCACGAACGGGCAAGAAGCTTCACGGCTTTCCCGAAGGACGCGTCCAGCTTGCGCGCCATCCTCCGGATGGCGTCGGCTTCATGCATGAGCACCTTTCTGCCGGTCTCAATCATGCTGAACCGCCTCGTAAATCCGCTGCAGCCGTTTCAAAAAAGCTCCGAGTGTTGACAGCGCCAGGGAATTAGGGCCGTCACAAAGCGCTTTGGCGGGCGAGCGATGTACTTCAACAAAAACACCGTCAGCCCCCGCCGCCACCGCGCACGCCGCCAAGAGCGGCGCCGCTCGCCGGTCTCCGCCGGAAGTGTGACCCAAAGCGCCGGGTTCCTGGACGGAATGAGTGGCATCAAAGATGACCGGACACCCCATTTCTCTCATCACTTGCACCGACCTAAAATCGTTGACCAGCCGCCCGTAACCGAAGAAGGTGCCGCGCTCCGTCAGAACAATGCGCTCATTGCCGGTTGATCGAACCTTATCCACCGCCTGGCGCATGGCTTCCGGGGACATGAATTGGCCCTTCTTAATATTCACCACGCACCCGGTCTTTCCGGCCGCCACCAAGAGGTCGGTTTGGCGGCACAAAAAAGCGGGAATTTGAATCACATCCAGGACTTCTCCGGCGGCGGTTGCTTCTGCGGCCGTGTGGACATCACTGAGAATGCTCACGCCTGTTTCTTTGCGAATTCGCCGGAGGATGGCGAGTCCCGCCTCCAGGCCGGGCCCTCGAAAGGACCCAACGGATGAGCGATTGGCCTTGTCATAACTGGCCTTAAAAATCCAGGGGATGCCCAAGGGTTTGACGATGCGGGAAATCGCGCGGGCGTGTTCGAGTGCGCTTTTTGCGGATTCGATGACACACGGGCCGGCGACGAGCATCAAAGGGCAGCCTCGGCCGATGCGGGCCTTCCCGATCCGAATCGGGCGGGCCATCACCTGAAGACCCCGCTTCATCGTACAGTTTTCTTTTTGTTCTTGAGTGCGGCCCGGATGAAGTCCTTGAACAGGGGGTGCGGGCGGTCCGGCTTCGATTGAAATTCGGGATGGAATTGACACGCGATGTACCAGGGGTGGTTCACATACTCCACAATTTCGACGAGCCTGCCGTTGGGGCTGCATCCGGTGATCCTTAGCCCGTGCTGTTCGAGCTTGACCTTGTATTTGTTGTTGAATTCGTAACGGTGCCGATGGCGTTCCGTCACCCGCTCCTTCCGATACGCGCGATGCGTCTGGCTTGAGCCTTTGATCTGGCAGGGGTACCCCCCCAGACGCATGGTTCCGCCCAGATCCGTTACCCGCTTCTGTTCATCCAGGAGGCTGATCACCGGATAGGGTGTTTTGGGATTCATTTCTGTGGTATGAGCTCCGTTGAGTCCGCACACATTGCGCGCAAATTCAATCACCGCGCACTGCATTCCCAGGCAAATCCCGAAATAAGGAATTCCGTTTTCCCGGGCGTACTGCGCGGCTTTGATCTTTCCTTCGATCCCGCGGTCTCCGAACCCGCCCGGAATCAGAATTCCGTCCGTGCCGTTGAAAATCTCATTGGGATTGGCTTCCATCAGGGCTTCGGCGTGAACCTGCTGAATTTCCACCGCCGCGTCGTTCGCGATGCCGCCGTGTTTGATGGCCTCATAAATGGATTTGTAGGCATCCTGAAGCGAGGTGTACTTTCCGACTACGGCAATCCGGATTCGGTGAGCGGGCTTTTCGATTTTGGCCACCACTTTGCGGCGCCAGTCATCCATGTTGGATTCGCGGCATTTGAGGTCCAGAAGTTTGACCACAAGCGCATCCAACCCTTCCTTTTCGAGGGCCTGGGGCACCTTGTAAATATCGTCCACATCAAGACACTGAATGACGTTTTCAACCGCGACGTTGCAAAAAAGCGAGATCTTCTGGCGGATTTCCTGATTCAGAGGCTTTTCCGTCCGGCAAAGAACAATATCCGGAAAAATACCGATTTCGCGCAGCTTGCCAACACTGTGCTGAGTGGGCTTGGTCTTCAATTCCGAGGCGGCCCGGACAAACGGAACCAGAGTCAGATGAATATCGATCCCATTCTGGCGGCCGATCTCCTGCCGGAACTGGCGGATCGCCTCCAGAAATGGCAGGGATTCGATATCACCGACCGTTCCTCCGATTTCGACAATCACCACATCCAACGCCCGCTCTTTGGCGGCCAGACTCAAGGACCGCTTG
>JADGBA010000142.1 GCA_015231685.1 Candidatus Omnitrophota bacterium
GCGCCGCCCGACCTGACGAACGTCTCTTCCAAATCCGCCTCACGAATCCCCAGCTGACGCATTCTCTGCTCAAGTTCGTTGTTCTTGGATTCGGATACCGGGAATAAGATCATGCTCTCGAGCCGCCGCTTTTGCCGCCACTGGGCACGCCCGTCACCTGCGTCCCTTGCGGCAGACGCGGCTCTCCGCAAGGTCCGCAAAGGCTCCGGAGATGCCCAGTGGCGGCAAAAGCGGCGCGCGACATCAGAAAAGGGTAACCAGGACCCAGGCCACGGCAATCACGACGGCAAGAAACAATGCGAGGCCAACCGGTGTCTTCAGAAGCCATGAAGAAAATGTAGACGGCAGCAAGCGTGGCTCCTCCACCGGCACACCGCAATGGCGGCAGGAGAGGTCTTCTTCTGTATAGGGGAAGCCGCATTCCCGGCAGACGCCCGCGCCAAGTCCACGTTGACGCGCTTTCTCCCACTTCTGCTCCAACGCCGGAGGGACTTCTTCCTCGTGAACTTCCCACTCAGGGATCTCGTGTTCTTCGTCGATCACGGTCTCGCCTTCCCGCCGGAATCCGCTTTTGGGATGAAGGACTTTCATGAATTGCTGCCCCGCCACCGCAACTTGCCAACAGGTGGAGATTTTTGAGCGCTTCCAGATCCGCCGGTTTCTTGATGATGAGCGCCTCCAGCAGCGCATTGGATGCCACCAGCGACGGGTCGATGCCCAGCGCCCCGGAGATTCGGCGCCGTTCGTTCTTGAGATGCTGCAGAATTTCCTGCTCGCGGCCGGACATACGCCGCGAGCCGGTCGCTTTGGAAACGGGTTTCACCGAATCGGGGGGATAATCCCAGGCGTTTTGGATCGTCTTCTCCAGAGGCATGAGCCTGGAATCCTTGTAGGAATCCGGCACGTGCGGGCAGGATTTGAGAACCCGCTCGGGGTGGGCGTTGATCCACTTGGCGATCCGGATCATCTGCTCGGGCCCCAACACCTTAAAACGCGGCCGGTCACGCCGCTGGGCTTCCTTCTCGCGCCAGAACCAGAGCTCCTTGACGAAAATCTGCTCCCGCGCGCTCAAATCCTTGATTCCTTTGATCCGCCATTCGCGGTCCAGGTCTGTCTTCTTCGATTGTCTTGAAGATCGAATAACCGCCCTGCAGTTCTCACGGAACCAACCGAGCCGTCCGGCAGCATCGAGTTCCTTTTCCAGATTTTTTTTGAGACCATGCAAAAAAAGCGTGTCGTTCTGGGCATAAGCCAGCATGGCCTCCGAGAGCGGCCGGCGGGACCAGTCCGCTTTCTGGTTCGACTTGGGGAGGTGAATCCCGAAGTATTTTTCGACAAGAGCCGCAAGCGAAGGGTTAGGAAAACCCAAAAACTGGGCGGCAATCATGGTGTCAAAGATTTCTTTGGGTTGAAAGTCCATCACGCGCCGGAGCATCTTCAGGTCAAAATCCGCTCCCTGAAAAATAAGAAGCTTGTCCTGCATGGCGGACAAGAGCTCCCTCAAATCAAGCGAAGCAAGCGGGTCAATGACAAAATCCTCATCGGGCGTGCTCACCTGCAGGAGACAAAGTTTTTCGAAGTAGTGATGGAGGCTGTCCGCCTCGGTGTCGATCGCCAGGCTTTTGGCCCGGCTGACGACCTTCAGAACCCCGGCGAGATCGGATGGCCGGTTGACAAATGTCACTGGCCTTGGGCCGGACGACGGCCGGGATTAAAGCGGCGCTTCCGGTCGGAATGATGCCCTGAGGAGGATCGACGCGGTCCGGAATGCGGCCGGCGGCCGTGGGAAGAACCGGACCCATGCCTTTGGGACGACCCGGACGCGTGCGGCGACGGAGTACTCTCGGGGCCGGTCTCGCGCGGGAGCTCCCGCCCGAGAACACGCTCAATGGCCTTGATTTTGTATTCATCCTCACGGGTATAAAGAGTGTAAGCCTCACCCACGGCTTCCGCACGGGCAGTCCGCCCGATCCGGTGAATGTACGTGTCCGTGTCGTGGGGCACATCAAAATTAATCACGTGCGAAATTCCCGAAACATCGATTCCCCGCGAGGCCACATCTGTCGCCACCAGAAGCTCCAGGCTGCCCGAACGGAACTCGTTCATCACACGGTCACGCTCTTTCTGCTCCCGGTCGCCGTGAATCACTCCCGCATGAAACCCGGCCCGATCCAAACGCTTCTTGAGACGGTCCGCGCCGGTCTTGGTGCCCACAAACACGAGCGTTGAAGAGACGCCCTTCTCCTTGAGAAGGCGGATCAAAAGCTCCTCCTTGCGATTGGGCGCAACCGGATAGAGCATCTGTGTGATTGCCGTGGGAGGTCGCTGAAGGCCGATCTTGATCCGCGCGGGATCATGCATCCATTGTTTGGCCAGTTGCTCGATCGGACCCGGCATCGTCGCCGAAAAAAGCAGCATCTGACGCTTCTTGCCCTGGGGCAGTTTGTCCATGATGGATTTGACGTCAGGCCAGAAACCCATATCCAGCATACGGTCAGCCTCATCAAACACCACTGCCTTCAAGTTATCAAATCTCCAGCTGCCATAACGCTGATGATCCAGAAGCCGCCCGGGCGTCGCCACCACGATGGAGGTGTTCTCTCGGAGCGCCTGTTCCTGATTTTCCATCCGCACACCGCCGTACACCGCGATGGATTTAACGGACGTGTGGTAACCGAATCCGAGCGCGTGCTCATCAATCTGGCAGGCAAGCTCACGCGTGGGCGCGAGAATCAGAATCTGTGTCGTGTCCGTGAAGTTCTTGACCGCGTGGTCCATGAGCGGCAGAAGAAAAGCCGCGGTCTTTCCGCTGCCGGTCTGGGCGTTCGCCACAACGTCCCGTCCCTCCAGAATGGGGCGAATGACCTGCGCCTGAATCGGCGTCGGACGGACATACCGCATATCGCGGATGCCTCGCATCAAGTCAGGATGAAAATTAAATTCCTCAAAAGTCGGCTCGAGCGCCGGGTCTACTGCGGGTTGATCTGATTGCAAAGTCTGAAGCCAATCTATTTTTTTTTCTTAAGAACAAATGACAAATCGCCTTTGGAATTCATGCGAATATCCAACTCCCCTTTCGCCAACATACCCTTGTGTTTGGAACAGAGAAGAACCGGAAACATCTCATCACGTCTGGGAGCAACGTTGGTGACCGTCTCGATTTCTACCTTTTCCCTGCCGCCGCAAACGGAGCAAGATTTCTCAAGCATCCTTAAAACAGCCTAGATCTTCTTGAGGGCCTCGCGGAGCGCCTTGGCGTCCATGACGGCAACCTTTTCGGGATCCAATCCTGCGGCCACAAGACGCTTGCGGTGAACCTTTACCCTCGCTCTTCGCTGACCCAACGTCTTGACGGGACGGCGTTTGAACTTACTGCCGAATTTGATGTTTCCCATTTCAAACTCCTTTGATTATTCGCGGTATTTTAACATACCGGGACCGACCGCATTACTCCTCGGTGCCGTAGGCATCGGCCCAGTCATTCAAATGTTTGGCGACAAGACGCACAGCTTC
>JADGBA010000012.1:0-2778 GCA_015231685.1 Candidatus Omnitrophota bacterium
CCTTCGGCGAGGTCCCGAATGACGGCTTGGCGGCTTTTCTCCGTCTGTCCCTGACTCAAAAGCCCCACCTCGACTCCGGCGGAAGAAAACAAACGGCTCAATGTCAGATAATGTTGGTGGGCGAGAATTTCGGTCGGGACCATCATCGCGGCTTGCGCGCCCGAGCGGATCGCGGCATAGATAAGAAAAGCCGCGACCGTGGTTTTGCCGCTGCCCACATCCCCTTGAAGAAGCCGGCGCATCGGTCGGCCGGATTCCAGGTCGCGCGCAATCTCTGCGGCGGCCGTATCCTGATCGTCTGTGGGAACAAAGGGTAACAATTGCCTGAATTCCGTCCACAGCGGCGCGAATGACCCCGGGGCACCGATTCTGCGGCGCCGGCCCGCAGAGGCCTTTTTTTGGGCAAGCAGCATCTGAATGAAAAAAAACTCATCAAATACCAGCCGCCGGGTTGCCCCGGCAAGCGATTCCGGCGAAGACGGAAAATGAATTTCCTTGAGGGCAAACTTTCGGTTCTCCAGACGTCTCGCCGCCCGAATTGCCGGCGGCAACGGGTCTCGCACCTCATCAAGAACCTGGGTCAAGAGCTGGTACTGGACGTTCCGCATGGACCGTTGACTCAAGTCCTGCGTCAACGAATAAAACGGCACCATTCTTCCTGTATGGATCCGCCGGCGGTCTTCATCAAGGAGAAGCTCATAATCGGGGTGAATCATTTGAAGCAAGCTGCCACGCTTCTCGACGCGCCCAAACAGCGCCACGCGAATTCCGGGCACAAAAGTCTTTTCGAGATAATCCGAAGCAAACCAGACAGCCGAAAATGCCCCGGAAGAGGCCAAGAAATCAACACGCAAAAAACTCCTGGCTCCTCTGCGGCGGGTCACCCTCGAAGAGCGGATGGTGCCGATCAACAGATGCTTCGCGCCGGATTGTGCCGCTGAGACCGTCACCGGAAATCTCCGGTCTTCATAACGACGGGGATAGGTGTGGAGGAGATCGTCCACCGTCAGAATCCCCAGACGGTTGAGGAGCTCTGAGCGCTGAGGCCCCACCCCCTTGACATATCTGAGGTCCCGTTCCAGCGGGCTACTTTTTTCTTGATCACACACAACGGTCATGATATCATCTGCGACTTATCGTAAGGAAAACAATATGTCTCGAATGTGCCAAATCTGCCATAAGAAGCCGCTCATGGGCAACCAAATTGCCCGGCGCGGTATATCCAAAAAAGCCGGCGGGATCGGTCTGAAGACCACCGGGATCAACCGGAGGCGTTTTCTGCCCAATCTCCAAACGGTGCGGGCTGTGACCAACGGCACCGTACGCCGCATCCGTGTGTGCGCCAAATGTCTCAAAGCCGGAAAGGTCATCAAGGCTTCTCCGAGGAATTACGTACCCGCATCCAAAACAGCTGCCTCTTAACCGGCAGCACGAAGGTCTTTAACTGAAAGCTCCAACGTGGTCAATCCGTTGGAGCTTTTTTCTTTGGGGGAATGCACCACATCAAGAATCGCCCCCTTTCTGACCCGCCCGGCAAGCTCCGCATCCGAAAAAACCCCTTCAGCCGTGATGGTGCCTGCCTCGTTCTCCAGCCAGAAAGACTGGCCTCCCCAGCCTGATTTTCGGGGCTCGGATTTGACTCGCAGCCGTCGCGTCAAAAAAACCGGCCGGGGATTACGTATGCCGAAAGGCTCCATCCGCACAAAATCCTTCAGTACTCCTGCGTTGAACGCCTCCAGCGGTGCCTCCAGATCAATCGTGAGCCGGGCAGCCAGGTCTGCGGGCGTGATCTCGGCACGCGCAAGATCGTTGATCTTCCGGCGAAACGGCTCAATCTCCGTTGTCTTCAGTGTAAATCCGCAGGCGGCGGCGTGACCGCCGAATTCGAGACAATGCTCACTGGAACGCTCAAGGAGATGAAACAGATCTATCCCCGCCAACGAACGCCCGGAGCCTTTGGCGGTTTCTCCCTTTTCGCAAAGCACCAGCGCGGGGCGATGGTATTTGTCAACGAGCCGCGTGGCCACGATCCCCACCACACCTTCGTGCCATCGGGGATTCGCGACCACAATGATGTGATCCTTCATGAAATGATGCGTGCGCTCCACCTCCCGCGCCGCCTCGCGGCACACCTCTTTTTCGATTTTTTGCCTCTGACGGTTTTCTTCATCCAGAAGATCGGCTAGATTCCGCGCCTCCACAGACTCTTCGGTCACAAGAAGACGGAATGCCTCCAGAGCGGAGCCCATCCTTCCGACCGCATTCAAGCGCGGCGCGAGCATAAACGCCGCATGAAAAGCCCGGATCGTCTTGCCGGCAAGCTTGGTTTTGGTGAGCAGGGCGGCTAATCCCGGAAGGCGCGTGCGGCTCAGGCGTTCCAGGCCGAACCTGACAATCAATCGGTTCTCTCCGGCCAAAGGCGCCATATCGGCGACGGTCCCGATTGCCGCAAGCTCCATTTCATCAAGAACATCATCCACGGATCCAAAAAGCGCCTGGGCAAGCTTCCAGGCCAGTCCGCAAGCCGCCAAATCATGGGTCGCGGCCACGCCGACTGCCCGGAAGGGCACGATCATCGCCAATGCGTCCGGCAGGGTCTCCCCCGGCTCGTGGTGGTCCACAACAATGGTATCAATGCCCCGCTTCTTTAGAAACGCAATCTCTTCAATGCCGCTGATGCCGTTATCCACGGTGATCACGAGCCGGACTCCGGTGATCTCTTTGCGGAGACGCTGCAAGGATAAGCCGTACCCATCACGAAATCGGTCCGGGATCACA
>JADGBA010000012.1:2788-15288 GCA_015231685.1 Candidatus Omnitrophota bacterium
CGGAACAAAATAGCCGCAGCTGTAATGCCATCCGCGTCATAATCACCGTAAATCAGCACACGTTCGTTACGCTCCGCAGCCTCACGAATCCGTTCCACCGCCAAAGACATGTCAGAATAAAGATAGGGATCAGCCAGATTGTTTAAATCGGGATTCAGGTAGGAACGGGCTTCGGAGAGATCGGTCAAGCCCCGCTGACTCAAAAGCTCCGCAAACATCGGGGAGACCGCAAGCTCACGGACGAACTCCGGCGAAGGAGATTCCGTGGGCCGGAACACCCACTGCTTGGCCATGAACGGCTACCGGAGAGCCCGGGCTTGGCTTGGGTCGCTTTTCAACCGGCCTACCTGAGCCGCTTCCGGGCCGGCCAGGCGGTCACCACCGGGCACGACACGTACACTGTCGAATACGTGCCCGCCACCACGCCGACAATCATCACGAAGGCAAAGTCATTGATCACCGGCCCGCCAAGGAAGTAGAGCGCCACGACCACCAATAACGTGGTCACCGAGGTCAAAAGAGTCCGTGACAGAGATTCGTTAATGCTTTGATCCACGATGCCCGAGAATGGAATCCGCAGTCCGCGCCGCACATTTTCCCGAACGCGGTCAAAGATCACGATGGTGTCATTTGCGGAGTAACCAACGGTTGTGAGGATGGCGGCGAGCACCGGGATCGTAATCTCCCGCCCTGTGAGAATCACCAACGCCAGACAAATGACTGCATCATGAAAAAGCGCCGCGATCGTTCCGACTGAATATCTGAGCTCAAACCGAAAGGCCAGATAAATAAGGATGATCAAGAGCGATCCCATAATGGCGTAAAACGCCTTCTTTCGAAGCGCCGCGCCGATCACCGGCCCCACCTCCTCGATGCTGAGCCGTTCATGCGGAACATTCTTGAAGGCGGTTGCGAGCGCCGAATCCACCTGATCGGTGGTCCCCTGCGGTGTCCGGATCACAAAATCGAATTTGGATCCGTACTGTTGAATCGTCGCGGTCCCCAGCCCCACAGTTTCCAACGCTGTACGTACCGCAGCCACATCCACGGTCTCCGCAAACCGGTATTCCTGGACCGTTCCTCCGGTGAAATCCACGCCCAAATGCGAGGGCGCCTGCGTCAAAACCACCGCAAGACCGGCTCCAACAAGAATCACAGACAACGAGGTTAATATCCGCGCTGCTTTCATGAATGGCAGATGAGGCACCTTTTTGAGAAAAGAGAGCATCGGCAATCCCTTGGCCGGACGCATCGTGAGGAATAGCTCAAGAATAGCCCGGGTTACAAAAATACCCGAAAAGAAGCTTCCCACAATACCGATCGCCAGGGTCAGGGCGTATCCGCGCACCGGTCCCGTTCCGAATCTGAAGAGCACCAGCGCCGTCAAAAAAGTCGTCACGTTGGAATCCAGAATCGCGCTGAAAGCCTTTTTGTATCCCGCCGCGATGGCCGCTTGGACCGATTTTCCGACGCGCAATTCCTCGCGCACGCGTTCCAAAATCAGCACGTTCGTGTCGACTGCCATACCGATGGTCAGAATCACACCCGCGATGCCCGGAAGGGTCAGCGTCCCTTTGAAGTATGCAAGCGCTGCCCCGATCAGCAAAAT
This sequence comes from Candidatus Omnitrophota bacterium, assembly GCA_015231685.1. Taxonomy (GTDB): domain Bacteria; phylum Omnitrophota; class Gorgyraeia; order 2-02-FULL-51-18; family JAGOUK01; genus JADGBA01. Next base: position 4,398 of record JADGBA010000012.1, read on the forward strand.
GTTGAGCGCGAGAGCCAGATCCGCAACCAACCCGGCAAAAAGATAATAAACCGCCATGAAGACCACCACCAGAAGACCCGCCAGATACATGGCGCGAATCCCCTGCACAATCGAATCCCGCCCGAGCGTCGGACCCACAGTCCGCTCCTCCTGAATCTCGATGGGAGCCGGCAGGGCGCCGGCCCGGAGCGCGATCGCCAAATCGTGCGCTTCCTGGTAGCTGAAAGATCCTGTGATCTGCGCATCGCCCGACAGAATGGGTTCATTGATAACGGGCGAGGACTGGACCACCCCATCAAGAACAATGGCCAGCTGCCGGCCCACACTGGCCGACGTGATTTCTCCAAACGTCTTTGCGCCTACGGAATCAAAAGAGATGGCTACCACCGGCTCGTTCCACTGATTGGAATACTGCACCGACGCATCCACCAATCGCTTGCCTTCCAAAAGTGTTTTGGATTCAAGAAGCACCTTGGAGCCATTTTCATGCTTTTGAATCGAAAGCCCCTCGGCCGCGAGCTGCGTCGCGTCATCCGAAGGCATGGGCTTGCTCGAAACCAGCTTGAATTCAAGGAGCGCCGTGCGCCCGATCAAGTCCAGCGCACGCTTTCGGTCCGCCACACCGGGCAGCTGAATAATCAGCTGATCCTTACCCTGTCGTTGAATCAGAGGCTCCGAAACGCCGAACTGGTCAATACGGTTGCGAATAATTTCCAGAGCGCGTTCGGTCGCGTCTTCCTGCGCCTCCTTGGGCAACGTTTCCGTCTTAACACGAAGCACGAGGTGCATTCCGCCCTGAAGATCCAGCCCAAGCTTAAGCTTTCCGTCCAAAGGACCGGCGCCATCAGGATCAAACGGCGGATACACCACCATAAGCGCCAGACAGACCACCGCCGCGATCAGCGGTATCCTCCATTTCAGGGTGCGGTTCATGATGCCTGCCCCTTCTTGCGGGAGAGGCAGCCCTTTTCCACTTCAATACGCACGTTGTCCGCGACCCGGATGACCACGGTCGCATCCTTAACCTGAACCACCGTCCCGTGGATGCCTCCCGTAGTGACAACCTCATCGTTTTTCTGCACCGCGTTCACAAAATTCTGATGCTCTTTCTGGCGACGCTGCTGTGGCCGGATCAGAAGAAAATAAAAGATCACAAACATGAACACGAGCGGCAGGAAGCTCATGAAAACCGGGGGCTCACCGGAACTTGCCGCAACTCCAAAGGCCAGGAAGGATTCCATCATTTGTTGTTATCACTCCGATAATTTTCGAAAAACGCGTTTTTAAACCGCAAAAAGCGGCCATCCAGAATTGAACGACGCATATCGTCGAGCAATTTTATAAAAAACGTCAGGTTATGTAAAGAAGCCAATCGTAACCCCAACATTTCCCGCGCCATAAAAAGATGTCTCAAATAGGCCAGGGAGTATTTCTGACAGGCTTCACAAGGGCATTTCGGGTCCATCGGGCCCCGGTCGCGTCGAAACGCAGCGTTTCTCAAGATTAGCCGCCCGCGCGATGTAAACACCGTGCCGTTGCGCCCGTTTCTCGTCGGCACCACACAGTCAAACATATCCACGCCGCGCTCAACACCTATAAATAGATCTTCCGGGTAACCCACGCCCATCAAATACCGCGGCTTTTTGGGTTGGATGACTTCAACAGCCGCCGAAAGCGCTTTACCCAAAAGATGTCGCGGCTCACCCACCGAAAGCCCGCCGATCGCGATGCCCGGAGTTTCCATGGCGTCGACTTCCCGGGCGGCCCGTGCCCGAAGATCCTCAAAAACGCCGCCCTGGACAATGCCAAAGAGATGCCCGTGCGGCCGCTTGAGACGCTTCCAGGCATCAACGGATTCCTTGAGCCAGACCCGCGTGCGATCCACCGCGCGCTCTATCTGCTCTCGAGAGGCGGGATATGGAGGGCATTCGTCCAGCGGCATCATGATATCCACCCCAAGCTTTTGCTGTATGCCGATCACCTGCGCCGGGGTAAGTTTATGCAACGATCCGTCCAGATGAGACTTGAATGTCAGGCCCTCATCGGACAATTCCTTGGGTTCTCCCAAAGAAAAAATCTGATACCCACCCGAATCGGTGAGGATCGGACCGTCCCAACCCATAAACCGATGAAGTCCTCCGAGATCCCCGATCAAATCTTCACCCGGGCGCAGGTGCAAATGATAGGCGTTGGAGAGAATGATCTGGGCGCCGGCACGCTTGAGCTCCCCCGGCGTCACCGTTTTGACGGTGGCGTGCGTACCGACGGGCATAAACACCGGCGTTCGAATGACGCCACGGGCGGTTCGGAGAATCCCCGCCCTGGCCGCGGTTGACCGGTCCCGCCGCACAACCCTGAATATTCCGGCCGAGCTCACCGGTCCCGCTCGATCTTGACGCGAGGCTTCCGATCCGCCGCATGAGCAAATACAAAACGGACGGACCGCTTAGCGAGATAAATCGCGAGAAAAAATTCGTAAACGAAGGTGCTGAGGTTCACAATCCTCTGGAAAGCGCCGTGCGGCCAATGGCCCGAATACACCCAGGTCCCCTGAGCCGCGAAGAGTACCTGCGGATAGAAGACAAGGCAAAAAATGACGTACTTCCAAAGAAAGAGACTTCGGGCGCGCTTCTGCAATACCTTGAGCTGCGAAATCAGCGAGACGTTGACTGACAGGAGCACCAGGTGAAAAAAGAAGTCAAAGATGACCCTTCCTTTCCACTGATAAAGGTGAACGATATTGAGCGCGCATGCTGCCACATAAAAGAACAAGCCCACCCAAAAATAAAAATAGAGCTCCTGCCGAACTTTGGTATCGTCCATTATCTCCTCTTTCTCGGTAAGCTTCCCGGCGGCAATGAAATACGACCGATACTGATTCTACCGCAAAAACGTCTCGCCGTGCGCGTTGTCACTCCCCTCTTGATTGCACCCAAAGCGACGGTGTAGCGGGCATGAATCGCCACCCCGAGAACCTCGCCCGTATCCGAATCCAGACCCGAGGGAATGTCCACTGCCACAATGGTCCCCGCGTCTTGATTCATTCGCTCAATCAAACCCGAATAGGGCGGCCGGATCGGCCGTGAAAGACCCGTCCCGAAGAGAGCGTCCACCACAATATCCGCACGTCGCAACCGGCGAGATTGATCTGAATTCGGGAGCCTCGCCGCCCTGAGGACAGGAATTCCGCATGCCCTGAGAATGGCCAGATTTGTGGCAGCAATCACGCTGAGTGTTCGTTCCGATCCTGCAAAAATGACTTCCACCTTCTCTCCAGCAAAAGCAAGGTGCCGCGCAGCCACAAAGCCGTCACCCCCGTTATTTCCGGGTCCGGCCACCACCACCAGACTGCTTCGTCGGCGACGAGGACGGAGTATGCCCAGAACGCTCTCTGCGACCGAGCGGCCCGCATTTTCCATCAAGACGGCCTCAGAGATCCCAAAGCGTGAACGTGCCCTTTTTTCCGCGAGGATCATCTGCTTTGTGGTGACCACCGGAAGATGCCGGTTAGAGGATAAGCATGGCGTCGCCATAAGAATAGAAGCGGTATTTCCGTTTAACCGCATACCGGTATGCCTCGAGAATTAACTCCCGGCCCGCAAAGGCCGAGACCAGCATGAGCAGGGTCGATCGAGGTAAATGAAAGTTGGTCAAAAGCCCTCCAACAACCTCAAATTCAAAGGGCGGCGTGATAAACAAATCCGTCTCACCGCTTCCCGAGAGAACCTTACCGCCGGCCACACAGGTTTCCAAAGTCCGCACGGTGGTCGTGCCCACAGCCCAGATTCGCCGCTTTTCCCTGAGCGCCACGTTCAGCGCGTCAGCGACTTTGGGAAGAACGGAAAAGCTCTCCGGATGCATCCGATGCGATGAAGGATCCCGCACAGGCAAAAAGGTCCCCGGTCCGACGTGAAGAGTTACTTTGTGGACCATGGCTCCCCGGGCCGCCATCCCTTTGAGGTGCTGATCTTCAAAATGCAACCCGGCTGTTGGCGCGGCAACCGAGCCGTCATTGGCGGCATAAATCGTTTGGTATCGATCCCGGTCTTCCGGCAGCTCGGTCCGTCTGATATATGGCGGCAACGGCACAGCGCCGTACTCCCGGCAAATGGCAGATAAATCCCCATCGGGAGAGACCACCTTGGCAAATCCATCCGGATCCGTCAAAAGACAGCGGATCGCGCTTCCTTGCCCCCCGGCATGCACGGTCTGCCCGTCCTTGAGTCTTGGCCGGGCCAGCGCCCACCACGACCCGTCGGAATCACCGGACGGCCGCACCAGGAGCACCTCCGCCTTACCTCCGGTCTCCTTGCGGCAGGGGATTCTCGCGGGTATAACCCGCGAGTCATTCATCACGACCGCCTCTCCCGTTCGGACAAAATCACACACCTCGTCAAACGCATGATCTTCCCAGGTGCCGGCATTTCGATCGACCACCAGAAGTCGCGACGCGCCACGCCGGACTGACGGACGCTGCGCGATTCGATCTTCCGGAAGATCGAAGTCATAATCTTCAAGGCGTATTTCGGGTCTTTCGAGGGATGAATCCTTTTTGGCCGGTTTACCTGATTTCACCTGCAAGCTCCCTGGTTAGCTCCAGATACTTTTTTTCGATGCCTTCAGAAAAGATAAGACGCTCAAGGCTTGGATCAAACGCGATCGTCTGACCGGGAACGCTCCACACAAACAACGGATCCAGGGCTGAAACAATCCCCCCTTCCGAAGTGTAACCAACAACATCCGACTGATAGTATACCGTTAGATACCTAAAATATTCATTCGCCGGCATCCGCGCGCCGTCTGAAGACTCCCGAATCACATCCGCCGCTTCCTTGAGGCCGACTTCATTTTTTAGATAAGCGCCCACCGGATCGTGCTTGAGAAGCGCGTGGATAAGCCGCTTGGCGGCATGATCCAGCGGCAGCCGGTCTTCGATAGCGGTCAGCATCTCCAGAGTGAACTTATGCTGGAGACGCTTGTTCCCTTCCAGAATCGCTCTGGGCTTTCCTATATCGTGCAACGCCAAAAGCATTCTCAGGCAAGATCTCTCCCACCCCGTCCAACGTAAACCCCCAAAATACTTTTCAAAAGCGCGCATCACAATCAAGGTGTGCTGCCCAAGCGAAATGCGCCGGTGAGTACCGACAAAAGACGACCATAATGATGGATGGAGGCCGGCCGACTCCAAGGCGTCGAGTAATTCCGGCGGCGAATACACGTCCGAATTAATCAGTTGATGAGTCAGGGAGAATGCGCACATCAAAACAACATACGGCGTTCGGTAGAATCGGCGCGCAAATCATCGCGCTCGAATTCCAGGTTGAGCAAAACTTCTTCTTCCTTCATTTCGGCTTCGCGATTGGCTTCTTCTCTCGTGGCAGCAATTTCGTATCCCTGGATGCGCAGCTTTTGAATCACCTTGCCGAGCTCAGCCCAATCCTCCGCCGTCAGTTCCTCAACATCATGAAGCCCGGCGGCCGCGCCGCCGACCTTAACCTTCTCCCCCATATCTAGAAGAACGCTGTCAAACGTCATTCCCCCACCCTTCTCCAATGCCGTCACACGAACGCTCCCCGCAAAAGTTAATATCTCGGACATCTCCGGATGAATCCGGACCCAGAATCGAGTGCCCCGCACGGACGCCATGGCTACGGGAGAACTGACGTTGAATCCCTGACGCCGGTTTAGGCCGTCCAGGACCGCAAAGACATCCCCCCGCTCCATACGCAGTTCGGTAGACCCTTTGTCCACTCCGACTCTTCCCTCGCCGCGTATCCGCAGAAAATTCTTATCGTTGGAACCCTTCTTAACCCAAAGCTCTCCGGATGCTTGAACCCGGAATCGGTCTTCGTGCCCCAACAGACCCTTCGTTGCAAGGCTGGACCACACCGAACGGTCATCGCGACTAACGTATGCTCCGCGATCAAAGTCAAGTACTTCCAGTCCATCCTTTTCACCAGCTGCGGGTACCGCCAGAAGGAGAAGAGCCGGAATCAGTGCATAAATGACGCTAATCCGGCGCATACTCGCCTCCTATTTGCGAGTATACCGAATAGTTTCCATAAATCAATATTCTTTATAATCTGTTTTATGATTTAATATACGTTAATCAAAACTTGCGCTCTTCAACTTCTGCCCAAAGCCTTCTTGGCGCCCCCATGATTTGGGTCCAACTGCAGAACCTTGAGGTAATATCCGGCGGCAATTCTTGGTCGCTGATACACACTCTTATTGATTTCCGCAACCTGAAACAGCGTCGACGCGGCGTTCGCGTTGTCGCGGTAACCCATAAAGATTTTGGTGGCCATCAGATACTCCTTCTCGACCAACTTAAAGATCCGCCTTCCAATAATACGGTTTCCGGCCTTCATCTCCGCAAGTCCCTTCTCGCGGAGTATTCTCGCGTAGTGCAGATGCCATTTGGCGTCATATGGGTTGGTTTTGGTGGCCGCTTGAAGAAACTTGGTTCCCTCATTGATGTTGCCCTGCTTAAGGAGGCTTAGTCCCATTTCGCCATATTCATCGGCCCGGTCCATCATCTCCACAGTCTCCGCCGCCCGACCTGCTCCCACAACCGACATCATGACAAACACAGCAAGCACGCATCCAACGGCACTCTTCCTTCCAAAGACTCTCATATTCCCTCCTGTCATACAGCCAGCCTTAAGATACACATCCCTTGACAAGCTCTTCCGGGACAGGTATCTTTATTTTCAATCATGTTAACCGTTTACTCAACATTCGTCAAAAAAGTCGCGATCTCCGCTTCGCTTGCAGCGCTGATTCTCAGCGTGAGTATGGTCGCTGAAGCCTCAGACGCCAAGAGCGACTGGCCTCCGGCCCAGTCCAAGAAATTCAACCGAGGCGTCACAAACGCACTCTCTGGGCTTCGCGAGATTCCAAACACGACGAATCAGATGGCGGAAGAAAGAAGCGGATTTGAAGCGCTCACGACCGGCCTTCCCCGCGGTATCGGTCGCGCCATTGCCCGCACCGGCGCCGGGATTTACGAAGCAGCAACATTTTTGATTCCCGCCCCGGAGGATTTTGAGCCGGTTATGGAGCCTGTGGACACTGACGATGAGGCTCGCGGGTTTCGCGAAACTTTGGACGCGATGGTCCCGGGCCCTCTCGAGCCCCCCAAACAGCGTATCAAAACTCCCGTAGAGCCCAAGCCTTACTCCTCAAACATCTCGCCCAAACGAAGCCGCGCTCACGGCTGGATGGGTTGATACCCCCTACCTTCGTAGAAGCGCACTGCCGATCACCCAAATGGCCGCAAGTGTCACTGCGGCCGTCAAGACCGCCATGCACTCAGGCAAATATTTGAAGAATTTTCTGCGGCGTGTGTCGGATTCGGCGTTGCGGATAACGCGCGGGAGCGAGTCGGGATTTGGTGGGGGCGCGCCAAACACCTTCTCGGCCAATTCCCGGGTTTCCATTTCATTTGCAATCTTTTCTGCCTCGGATAGACGTGTCTTCACACGCTTCAGAATTTGATCTGACGTTTGGTAGCTGATACTGTTTTTCATGGTCTCCATCCGTTGTTTTGCAGTCATTATATCAGACCTCTTCCCCGCGGTAATTCAATAGAGTTTTGTTAGCTTCGAACCCGGGTAGTAAAATTCCAGAATTTCATCATAACGCTTGCGCACAATAGCCTGTCCCAGCGCGCCCCATTGGCACATGCCCACCGCATGCCCCCATCCCCGCCCGACAAAATTGATCCGACCCCGGGATTGAGACAGTTCAAATTTTTCACTCCGGATGACGGTGGGTCCGACCCAAAGCCGCAGATCTTTAACCAATATTGTCTTGGACTGCACCGGCCCTTGAATCACAACATCCAGCAGGTGCCCGGAGGGTGAAACCACGCCCGGAAGAAGCGCGGTGATCTCCCCCCGCCAGACACCGCGCTCGGTCAGCAAATCCTCAAGCTCCCGGAGTCCGACATCCGTTTTCCAGGAGTAATGGGGAGAAAACCAGCACGAGGAGCACTCAACCCCGCCCCGCAGGGGCGGCAGATCAATATTCCAAAGTTCAGAGGCGTTGCGCGTCACACCGCCGCAGGTCGCATGAAAAAAGGTGGGGAATATCTTCTCTTCGTAAGTCATTACTTCCCCCCGGGTAGCGTCAACGGCGTCGGAGCTGCGGCCGCGCTCCGACCCGGCCCCTCCATACATCTGAGAGCTCTGATTGTTGTACACATCGAACGGTTTGCCTGTGCGCTCCTTCTTCTGATAGAGCGCGTACGTCCGGGAGGCTACTGCTTGAGCCTTCAGAGCCTCCATCGGCCACCACGAACCCACTTCATGAAAAAGTACCCCGTAGAGATATTCCTCTACATCCACCGTATTCACAACCATCAGATTTTCGTCGGATATCCGCTGCAGCGTGATGTGTCCCCTAAACGGAAGGTCATTGACAAACAAATCGGCAGGAACATCGCTATACACGTGCACGCGGGCCGGAAACCGCACGCCCGCGATGCTGATACCTTTTGGCAGGGCTCGAACCCGTACGCCTGAGAGATTTCGGCTATCGGAAAGGATCTTGCCGGTATCCGAATCAACAACCCGGTAGCCGCCAAGAACGGTGAGCTTGACGGAAGGCTGGCCATCGGCGATCAATACACGAATGCCCCGGTCCGGAGAGCCCTCATTGACCGCAAACGCCGCAGCGCACCCCGACACCAGCATCAAAATTGCCAAGACCAGCGAACCGCGGTTCATATTCAGAAAAGACTTCTCTGACCACTCGGGTCTTTTGCCAAACGCCCCAAATGATCGACCGCCTTCCGCGTCGCCGAGCGGCCCCGCGCGGTCCGCTTCAGGAGACCCGCCTTCAACAGATAAGGCTCCACCACGTCCACGATCGTGTCAGACTCCTCATTCAAAGTCGCGGCAAGCGATTCGATACCTACCGGACCGCCATTATAAATTTCCATAATGGCGCGAAGAACCCGCCGATCCATCGGATCCAGACCCGCCCGATCCACCCCCTGGCCATCCAGCGCCGCCGCGGCGACATCTGCATCCAGACGCCCCCCCGCCTTGACCTGGGAAAAATCCCTGACCCGTCTGAGAAGACGGTTGGCTATCCGTGGGGTCCCACGGGACCGTCTTGCGATTTCCATCGCGGAAGAGTCGTCTATACGGATAGAAAGGAGGCCCGCAGAACGCTTGACGATCTGGACCAGGTCTTCGGGTTCGTAAAAATCAAGGTGCGCGAGGATCCCGAACCGATCCCGCATCGGGGCGCTCAGCAGACCCGAACGCGTGGTTGCGCCGATCAACGAAAAACGCTTCAGCGTAAACTTGATCGTCTTGGCGTACGGCCCTTTGTCGATAACAAAATCAATATTGAAGTTCTCCATTGCCGGATAGATAAACTCTTCAACAACCTTACTCAAGCGGTGAATTTCATCAATGAACAGAATATCTCCATCGTTAAGGTTGGTGAGCACACCGATAAGATCTCCCGCGCGTTCGATTGCCGGCCCGGACGTCGCGGTGATTTTGGCGCCCATTTCGTGGGCAATGATGTGGGCCAGCGTCGTTTTGCCCAGCCCCGGCGGCCCGGAGAGAAGCACGTGCTCCATGGGTTCCGAGCGCTTCAACGATGCCTGAATGGCGATGCTCAGATTTTCTTTGACGGTTTTTTGGCCTGTAAAATCCCCCAAGCGAGACGGACGGAGATTTAATTCAAGTATCCGGTCGTCTTCCGCCGGCTCTGCAGACACCACCTTCTTTCGTTCATCCCGCTCAAAATCAATCGCTTCGCGCCGTGCTCTCGGCCGCTTCGATTCCTGCGGGAGTCCTCCCGGAACTGAATCGGGACTCATGATACTGAGGCCCCGGATGCGGAATCCCCTTCCCTTGCCGGGGATACCATTTTTTGGCGGTAAACCTCATTCAAGAGCTCTTCCACGGATTGGATGCCTGATTTGGATCCGAGAGCCCGCTCAAGCATCTTCTGAGCCTCGTCCTTTCGGTACTGCAGCTGAAGCAAAACCTGCATCGCTTCTTCTTCAAGATCCGTCTTGGGCGGGGTCTCGCCCCGTGCCCCCCCGTCCCGGATGAGCGCAAACTTACCCACCTTACCCTCCAGCTTGGCAATAATCTCACGCGCTCTTTGGTCTCCGACACCCGGCAAAGTCTTTAAGAAAGCCCTGTCCCCCTGATCGATCGCTGTCGCAATCTGCGGAATCGCCACCGATAGCGCTTTGAGGGCTGCTCGGGGGCCGATTCCCGAAACCGTAATGAATTTTTCAAAGAACTCCCTCTCAATTTTGTTTTTAAATCCGATGAGAACCGGGATCGAGCGGGAGGGGTCCGATTGTACGTAGTGGTAAATGACGAGGCTGACCGCTTCACCTTCCTGAAGAGCTTCCATATCTCTCAGCACGCCAGCCGCCACGAAGACTTCGTGATGAATACCCCCGACATTAAGCGTGACCGAGTGATCGCTCCGCTCCGCCAGATGTCCATCCATTCGCACAATCATCAGAACCTCACAATTCTTTTTTGCGCGTCAACGCGTAGCTGACCGCCACAGCAAGCGCGTCCGTCACATCGGCCGGCCGAATCGGGTGTTTGATATCCAACATCCCCTGAATCGCCCTGCCGATCTGATCCTTACCCGCATGGCCGTGAGACAAAATCGCCTTTTTGACGCGCGTTGACGGCAGGTTCGCCAAGGGAATCCCTGTCTCGCCTGCCGTGAGGCAGATGACGCCTCTGGCATGCCCCATCAGAATAGCAGTCGTCGGATGCCGGTAATCCGAATATAATTTTTCAAGAGCCAAAACGCCAGGCTCGGTTTCCTTGATTAAATCCGACAAACCTTCGTGGATGATGCGCAGTCGCTCGGCAATCGATTGACTGGACCG
>JADGBA010000143.1 GCA_015231685.1 Candidatus Omnitrophota bacterium
CCTGAACGGTGACGCCGTCAAAATGTCCCGGTCCCGCCTTGGCTTCCACGGATTTTTCGATACGCTCATAGGCCTTGCGGACCGCCTCGGCGTCGGTGAGATTCAGCTGAACCCCGCCCACATCCGTCTTGTGCGTGATGGTCTCGGAGAGAAGCTTCAGCACCACCGGATACCCCATCCCCTCGGCCAGGCGCACCGCCTCCTCGGGCGTGCGGGCAATCTCCGTGCGCACCGTGGGAAGACGGTATGCCTCCAGGAGCTTCTTCGATTCATATTCAGAAAGCAGCGTTTTCTTGTTCCTGAGTGCTTCACGAATGATCTCGTAAGCGGTCAGGCGGTCCGGCGCGTCGAGGCTCGGGTCCGCGTCCACCACCGTGGGCGTCTCATAAAGAGCACGAAGATTCTCCGAATACGCCCACATGTACTGAAACGTCCTTGCCGCATCATCCGGATAAGAAAAATCCGGCACGCCTCCCTGCCGGAGAACGTGACGCCCTTCAAGAATTCCCTCGCCGCCCATCCAGGAGGCCAGGACCGGTTTCGGGCTGTTCTTGGCCCGCTTGGCCAGGTCTTCCGCGATTCGCGTGGAATCCGTCATCGCTTGAGGCGTCAGCACCACCAACACGCCGTCGTTTGCGGAATCCTTAATGAGTACCTCCAAAGACTTGGCGTACCTTTCCGCATCCGCGTCACCCAGAATATCCACCGGATTCGCATGACTCCAGTGGGGCGGCAAAAATCCGTCCAGCGCCGCACGAGTCTCGTCCGACAGAACCGCCAGCTTGCCTCCGACTCTGACCAGCGCGTCCGTGGCAAGCACGCCTGGTCCCCCGGCGTTGGTGACAATCGAAAGCCTCGGCCCCTTCGGCCGCGGTTGCTTGGCCAGGACTTCGGCCATCTCAAAGAGTTCTGAAATCGTATCCACCCGGAGCACGCCGCATCGCCGGAAGGCCGCCTCAAGCGCCTCATCGCTGCCGGTCAGCGACCCCGTGTGCGATGCCGCGGCCTGAGCCGCTGCGGCGGTGCGCCCGGCCTTGATCACAATGATGGGCTTGGTCATCGCCACTTCCCGCGCGGCTGAGAGAAAAGATTCCGGATTCCCTATGGATTCCATATAAAGGAGGATGCTCTTCGTGTGAGGATCATTTCCCAGATAGTCGATGAGATCCCCCCAGTCCACATCCAGCATGGACCCGATCGAGATGAAACTGGAAAACCCGACATTTTCTCTGAAGCTCCAGTCCAGAATCGCGGTACACAGCGCGCCCGACTGACTGATGAAGCCGACATTGCCCCGCTGGGCCATCTTGCTCGCAAAGGAGGCGTTCAAATCCATCACGGGATTCATCATCCCAAGACAATTGGGGCCGATCACGCGGAAACGCGTTCCCTTGATATGAGACAAAATCTGACGCTCGAGTTCGATGCCCGGCTCCCCCCGCTCCTTGAATCCGGCCGAGAGCACGATGGCGCCTTTGACTCCGGCATCCACACATTCCTTGACGAGATCCGGCACAGTGGGTGCGGGCGTCGCGATGACCGCGAGATCAACCTTGCCTTTGAGTTCAGAGATTCCGGGATAGGCCTTGTGACCCAACACCTCGGCGCGCTTGGGATTGATCGGATAGACACCGCCCTTGAATACGCCTAAATTCTCCATGACGGAACGGCCCACACTGCCCGCGCGGTCCGTGGCCCCAAGCACCGCGACGCTCCTGGGCTTGAAGATCGGCTCCAACGGCTGAAACCCCTGCTTCCAGATATCATGAGAGGGGTCCGCGGAAGAAAAAATCTTAACTTCACCTGTCATTTCTGTGTCGCTCATCAAAGTCTCCGATTTTAAAGAAAACAGGTGCGCATTATATCACGGGTGATTTGTCAGCTGAAGAATTCCGGGGTTCTTCGGCGGCGGGACGTCTGAAAATTTTGAGTACAAACCGCCACAATGCCCTCAACACAAAAAAGGTCCCCACGAGAAACACCAGAATGAGGAGGGTCGCAATGACCGGGTGTTTGGTGAAAAAGTAAAACATCATGATCACCGCCGAGTCTTCCACCACACTGGCGACTGAGTTCGAAAAGGGTTCGGGGGACGTATTGATGGCGAGACGGCTGGAGGCTTTGACCGCATGAACGTCCAGCGCCACCGTTCCCGTCAAAACCGCAAGACTGGTTTGAATCGCCGGCCCGTATTCCGTCCCGGCCATAAAGGCCAGCGCGGCCGCCCCCGCCGGCCGGACAAACGTATGGACTGAGTCCCATGCGGAATCCACCAAAGGGACCTTGTCGGCACAAAATTCCACCGCATACATCACAAAAGCCGCCGCGATCACAAGCGGATGCGTAAAAATCTCGAGTCCCGGGGGCAGGACGATCCAGCCCATGCGACCCCCGACCCCTACGAGAAGGATAGTAAGATAAATGCTAATGCCGGATGCCCAACCAATAAGCAGAATGAGTCCGTATTCCCTCAAATATTCAACCGGCAGATTCATGACTTTTCCATCTCCCCCACCCGGTGCATCTTGACCGCGTACCGCATTCCCGGCAGAGCGTCCTGTCCGGACACCACCACCACGGAAGCTCCGCGATGGATCCCGAATTTTTTGACAAGAATCCGGTCAGCCTCTTTCAAAGCAGTCCCCGTATCCCCTCCCCAGCGCATGATCTGGCCGTACACCCCGCGATAAAGCGCGAGCCAGTGGCGTTCTTTCTCCCCCTCGGTCAATACCAGAATTGGCACGGGCGGCCTCAGTGCCGAAACCAGCTCCGCGGTCAATCCGGTGCGTGTGAAGACCACAATCGCCTCGGCCCGCAATGTCACCGCAGCGTCTCTCGCCGCATGAGCGACAGACCTGAGGGCCATTTCCTCAAAACGGACAGAGCCTTCCTCGATCGAGTGGCCGGCGGCCGGCACAACCTTTTCAGCTTCCTCTATTATAGCGGCCATAGTCCGGACCGTCTGACGGGGGTACTTTCCGACGGCAGTTTCGCCGGAGAGCATCATGGCATCGGCTCCGTCAAACACGGCATTGGCGATATCAGACGCCTCGGCCCGCAAAGGACGGGGATGATCCATCATCGATTCCAGCATCTGGGTCGCCACAATCACCGGAACGCGTGAACAGTCAGCACGCCGGATGAGATCCTTCTGCACGGGAGGGACTTTTTCCACGCCCAATTCAATCCCCAAATCACCGCGGGCGATCATAATCCCGTCCGAAGCGTGCATGATCGCGTCGATATTCTCAAGCGCGGAAGGCTTCTCGATCTTCGCGATCAGGCCCGTCTGAAGCTTAATTTTGTTCAAATAGTTCTTGAGAATCCTGAGATCGGCGCCATTGCGCACAAAGGACAGCGCCACATAATCCACGTCGAATCCCCGCGCAGCCTTAAGCATTGCGCGGTCCCGGACTGAAAGCGCCGGCAGTGTCGCCGGGGCGGACGGAAGATTGATTCCTTTATTTTCACTCAGA